>CAVKCP010000019.1:0-29935 GCA_963654815.1 Lachnospiraceae bacterium
GGACTGGCAATGAGCTTGCCAGCCTCCTCGCAGGAGAGCAAGCAATACGCTCTCGACGAATGTATCGCTGAGGCTGTGCGCAACAACCTCTCGCTCCGCAATGCCGACAACCAGATAGCCATATCCGCCGAGCAGCGCAAGGAGGCTTTCACGAAGTACTTTCCTTCTGTCTCTGCCACGGGCGGCGGATTCATCGCCAACAAGGGACTGATAGAGATGGAATTGGCTCCGGGACAGGGAATGTCGCTCGCCAAGAACGGTCTCGTGGCTGGCGTGACGGCGATGCAACCCGTCTTCGCCGGAGGACAAATCGTGAACGGCAACAAGCTCGCCAAGGTGGGCGAGGACGTAGCCCGACTACAGCGTGGCCTGTCGGAGAATGAGGTGCGGCTCAACGCCGAGCAATACTTCTGGCAAATCGTGCAACTGAAAGAGAAGCTCCGCACACTCGACCTTCTCAACCGTCAATTAGGGGCAGTGCGCCAAGATGCGCAGAACGCCGTGGATGCCGGAATACGCAACCGCAACGACCTGTTGCAGGTGCAACTGCGGCAGAACGAGGTGAAGAGTTCGAGGATTCAGGTGGAGAACGCCGCCGCTACACTAAAAGATTTGCTGGCACAGCTAATGGGGCACGCCGGGGAAAATATCGAATTGGATTACAAGATTGCACCGGAAGGCAAGGACTCCGAGGCTTACCCTTTGCCCGAAAATCCGCAGCAAATCTACCGTTCGGCAGAAAGTTCGCTTCCGCTGACCCGCGAATATCAGTTGCTCGACAAGCAAGTGGAGGCCGGAAAGTTGCAGTACAAGCTCGCGGTGGGCAAGAATCTGCCCACCGCCTGTGTGGGCGGCGGATATACATACAACGACATCATGGACAAATCGCAGCACCGTTTTGTGGGAATGTTCACCGTTTCGGTGCCCATAAGTGGCTGGTGGGGCGGCTCACACGACATTAAACGTCAGCGGTTGCAGGTGGAAAACGCAGAGAACGACAAACGCGACAAGAGCGAACTGCTTATGGTGAAGATGCGTAGGGCATGGAATGAACTCACCGATGCCTACCGCCAAGTGGCCATAGCCAAGGAGAGTATAGAACAGAGCGAAGACAACCTTCGACTCAACACCGACTACTATCAGGCCGGCACCGCTACCATGAGCGACTTGCTCGATGCACAGAGTCTCTACCAGCAGAGCCGCGACAAATATGTGGAAGCGTTCACCAACTACGAGGTGAAGGCACGCGAATATCTGCAAGCAACGGGAAGGTGATTGCAGGCAAGCACACTTTAGGTGGGTTCTATAAATTACCACCGTAAATAATTAAAGAAAACACGGGTTACGTTTTGTCATCTTGCGGCCTTTTTTCGGCCCAATTCATCTGCTCGTTCAGTCGTATAGCCCGCTATACTCCTTCGCTCGCAGACAAATTGTCCTCGAAAATAGTCTCGCAATCTGACAAAGCTAATTTATAGAACCCACCTTTAATGTATGAACGGGTCACGGAAACATTTTCCCGTGGCCCGTTCTTCATTCAATAACGACCTCAGCACATCGCCATTTTTCAACGGCCCGCACTCTTACATAGGCGCTTCTTTGGCGCGATGTTCAAGACTGTGCGCAGGCATACTGCGCGTTTTGTCTTTATATGCACCCCGCCCTATTCATACAGGTAGAACATGCGTTGCATCATCTGCCATTTCTCGTCAGACGTGGCATCGGCATCGCAACCCTGGAACTGAGCCACATAACGTTCCCACTCGGCCTGACGCGGCAACGTGGCAAGCCTACGCATGGCATCGTCCCAATCGAAGTCGATCGGCGCATCGACTATCATCACAAGCCGCCGGCCAAGGATGTAGAGTTCCATTTCGAGGATGCCAACCGACTGTATGCCGCGTTTTATCTCGTCCCAGAAATGATCCTTGTCGTGTGCTTCGCGATATTTCACAATAAGTTCATCATCATCTTTCAAGTCCATTGTCTGCACATAACGTTTCGTGGGCTGGCCGAAACGCTTCGTAGTATAACCTTTCTCTGCCATAATTTCTTACATTTTATGTGGGTTTGTGTGGCAAAAATAAGCATTATCGGTGTAAACGGCAAATTATGCAAGCACGAAAACAACCGCCGCTACAATTTTTCCGCACCCACCTGAAACAAAAAATCCGGGCTGCCTAACACGGCAGTCCGGATCAAAAGATTGTTATATAGTCCGCGGAATCGTCTCCGTCGGAACTTGAGATGTTTACAGATTAGCCAATTCCACAACCTTGTCAACCGCAGCCGACAGGCCGTCAACGTTCTTTCCGCCGGCAGTGGCGAAATGAGGCTGGCCTCCGCCGCCGCCCTGGATGAGCTTGGCAGCCTCGCGGACAAGCTTTCCTGCATTGAGGTTATGCTCTGAAACGAGGTCGTCGCTGAGCATTACGCTAAGGAGAGGTTTGTCGTTGGCAACCGAACCGATTACTGCAAGAAGACCTTCGGGCACTGACTGACGCAGTTTGAACACAAGGTCTTTGGCGGCAGAAGCCTCCAAAGGAAGCACGGCGGTAACTACTTTCACCCCACCTACGGTGCGGGCACGCGAAAGAAGCTCATCCTTGGCACGCTCCACGGCCTGAGCCTGGAACTGTTCGATTGACTTCTTCATCGAGTCGTGCTCCTCTATATACTTGCCTATTACTGTCTGCAAGTCCTTTGCATTGTTGAACAGCAGACGGATAGCCTTCAGTGCATCCTCTATCTTGTACATCAGCTCCTCGCATTCGGTGCCGGTCTTTGCCTCTATACGGCGTATTCCGGCTGCGACGCTGCTCTCGCTGACAATCTTGAACATGCCGATGCGACCGGTAGACTTGGCGTGAATACCACCGCAGAACTCACAGCTGGGACCGAAACGCACCACGCGCACCTTGTCGCCATACTTTTCGCCGAAGAGAGCTATGGCTCCGAGCTTCTTGGCTTCCTCGAAAGGAGTGTCGCGATGTTCATCAAGCGGGAAGTCCTGGCGAATGAGTTCGTTTACAAGACGCTCCACCTTGCGCAAGTCTTCTTCGCTTACTTTCTGGAAATGCGAGAAGTCGAAACGCAACGTTGTGGGCGACACGAAAGAACCTTTCTGCTCTACATGGTCGCCGAGCACCTGCTTCAAGGCATAGTCGAGAAGGTGGGTTGCGGTGTGGTTGGCTGCCGAAGCATTGCGCTTGTCAACATCAACACACGCCATGAAGTCGGCTTCGGGGTTCTTGGGCAACTCATTGACGATGTGTACCGACTGGTTGTTCTCGCGCTTGGTGTCGATAATCTCCACCGTTTCATTCTCGCTTACGAGCACACCTTGGTCGCCCACCTGACCACCCATCTCACCATAGAAAGGCGTATTGTCGAGCACCAGCTCATAGAAAGTGTTCTTCTTTTGCGTCACCTTGCGGTAGCGCAGTATGTGGCACTCATATTCAGTGTAGTCGTAACCAACAAACTGCTGCTCGCCTTCGCGCAGGTTTACCCAGTCGCTGTTCTCCACAGCGGCGGCATTGCGTGCGCGTTCCTTTTGTTTCTTCATTTCCTCGTCGAACTGTTTCTCGTCTACGGTGAAGCCGTTCTCACGACAAATCAGTTCGGTAAGGTCGAGCGGGAAGCCATAAGTGTCGAAAAGGCGGAATGCCTGAACACCGTCGAGCTCGCTCTTTCCCTGCTTTTTCATCTCGTCCATGGCACCGCTGAGCATATCGATGCCCTTTTCAAGCGTGCGAAGGAACGAGTCTTCCTCTTCTTTAATAACGTGCAGAATGAGGTCGCGCTGTGCTTTCAATTCGGGATAAGCCTCGCCCATCTCGCTCACGAGCACGGGAATGAGTTTATAGAGGAATGCCTGCTTCTGTCCGAGGAATGTGTAGGCATAACGGACAGCACGGCGCAGGATGCGGCGTATCACGTATCCGGCTTTGGCATTGCTCGGGAGTTGTCCGTCGGCAATGGAGAACGCCACGGCGCGGATGTGGTCGGCGCATACACGCATGGCCACATCGGTAGCCTCATCGGTGCCGTATTTCATACCGGTTACGGCCTCTTCCTCTTTTATTATAGGCTGGAAAATGTCGGTGTCATAGTTGGAATGTTTGTCTTGCATTGCGCGGACAAGACGCTCAAAGCCCATGCCGGTGTCGATGACATGCATTGGAAGCGGTTCGAGCGAACCGTCGGCCTTGCGGTTGAACTGCATGAACACGATGTTCCAGATTTCTATCACCTGCGGATCGTCCTTGTTTACGAGCTCACGTCCGGGTGTCTTTGCCTTTTCTTCGGGTGTGCGCGAGTCGAGATGTATCTCCGAACACGGGCCGCACGGACCGGTGTCGCCCATCTCCCAGAAGTTGTCGTGCTTGTTGCCGTTGATTATATGGTCAGCCGGAACATGCTTTGCCCAATATCCGGCGGCCTCATCGTCGCGTCCGAGTCCTTCTTCCTCAGAACCCTCGAACACCGTTACATACAGGTCGTCGGGGTTAAGATGCAGCACGTCAACGAGGTATTCCCACGCATAGTCAATCGCTCCTTCCTTGAAATAGTCGCCGAAGCTCCAGTTGCCCAGCATCTCAAACATGGTGTGGTGATAAGTGTCGTGACCCACTTCCTCAAGGTCGTTGTGCTTGCCGCTCACTCGCAGACACTTCTGAGAGTCGGTGCGTCGGCGCGGTTCGGGGTCGCGCGTGCCGAGGATGATGTCCTTCCACTGGTTCATGCCGGCATTGGTGAACATCAACGTCGGGTCGTCCTTTATCACCATTGGGGCTGAGGGAACGACTGTATGTCCTTTCGACTCGAAGAATTTCTTGTAGGAGTCGCGGATTTCATTAGCTGTCATCATTTTATATTTATATGTTGTTTCTTAAATTCCTTACAAAACTTTTGCAAAGGTACTTTGTTTTGCTTATTTTTGCAAATAAATTAATCATTGTTTAATAATAATAGCGGTAGTATGCCACTGAAAGCTGACATAAACGTAAAATTGTATTACTCAATAAAAGAGGTGGCGCAAATGTTCGACATACGCGAGAGCACACTGCGTTACTGGGAGACGGAGTTTCCGCGCCTGAAGCCCAAGACAGTAGGCCAAAACGTGCGGCAATACACCGACAAGGACATTGAACAGATACGTGCCATACACAACCTTGTGAAGGTGCGCGGCTTCAAGATTGCCGCCGCCCGCAAGATGCTCAGCCACAACCGCGCCGGAGTAGACAAAAGTTCGGAGATATTGGAAACACTGATTTCGGTGCGCGACGAGCTGAAAAAGATAAAGGCACAGATTGACACCTTGGTGTGAATCTGCCACACGCCGCACCATTCCTATTAAAAACCAAACCAACTACCATATATGAAAAGACTTATTCTTATGTCTGCCGCCGCGATGCTCGCTTTTGCAGCCACGGCGCAAACGGCAAAGAACATGACCGACCTGAAGCCCGATGCCAAGTCGGCAGCAGTGAAAATAAAACTTGATGGAAAGCTCACGACAAAGGGTAATTCCGACTTCAGACAGTTGCGCGACCTGTGCTGGCAACTGCGCGAGGCCGACCTCGGCGACGCTCAATGCGACACCGTGCCCGACAATGCATTCCATTCACGACACAACCTGCAACACATCACCCTCCCGAAATCGGCCAAGAGGATTGGTTCGCAAGCATTCTTCGCATGCGACAACCTCAAGGAAATCACTTTGCCGACATCGGTTAACGAGGTGGGCGTAGCCGCTTTCTCGGGCTGCAAGAGCATAGAGACAATAACTATCGAGGGCAACCCGAGCATAGGCGAATATGCCTTTGCCCGTCTTGCGGGTTTGAAGACGGTGCGCGTAAACTCAAAGACGCCGCCCAAGGCTGCCGCATCAGCCTTCTACGGACTCAACCGCACGACTGTGAAGCTCGTCGTGCCCAAGGGTTCGGAGAATGCCTACCGCAAGGCCGCCGGATGGAACTTGTTCTTCGCAGATCCTCAACAGGGCAACGAACAATGCGACCCGGCATCGTGCCTCACACCTGCTCCGGCAACGCTCGACATCGACAACAATGCCAAGCCGCTCTATGTAACTGCACAATGGAAAATTGTCTGCGACAAATCATGCGGCAACGACATACGCCTCCACGCCCAACGCATTCTTAACGAACGGATGGGCAACGACAGCGATGTGCAGAATGTTAACGGCAAGCTGCGCACGGCAACGCTTACTCTCGGCATCGACCCGTCGGTTGACGACGACGAAGGATATACGCTCAACGTCACCAATAATGGTGTTGACATCAAGGGACGCACCACCAAGGGAGTATTCTACGGGTTGATGACCCTCGACCAACTGTTGCGCGGAAGCGGCACATACCAACATGTGGCTACCCTACCAAAACTTTCAATCACCGACAAGCCCCGTACTCATGTAAGGGAGCTTATGGTTGACCCGGCACGCACCTTCATTCCCTATGAAGAACTGAAAGCTTTCATCCCCGAAATGGCTCGCTACAAGCTGAACGCGCTCCATTTGCACCTCGTTGACGACCAGGCGTGGCGCATAGAAATCAAGAAATATCCGCAACTCACCGCAAAAGCTTCGGAACGTTGGGGCCAGGACGACCTGCTCATGCCCATAAAAGGCTACTACACGCAGGAACAGATGCGCGACCTTGTGCACTATGCTGCAACCTACAACATCGACATCGTGCCCGAAATAGAAATGCCTGGACACGAAGTTGCAGCCATCAGCGTGTTTCCAGAGCTCACCTGTCATCAACGCCAAGTGCCAATACGCACCACATGCGGCGTGAGCAACCAGCTTCTCTGCCCCGGCAACGAATTCACCTATGAATTCCTCGGCAATGTATTCAAGGAGATTACCGACATATTCCCGTCAAAATACATTCATCTCGGAGGCGACGAGGCAGGCAATCCACCACTCGACTGCTGGACAGACTGCCCCAAATGCCAAGCCTTGAAACAGAAGCTCGGCATAGAAACAACCGACCGTTCGGAAAACTGGAAACTGCAAGGTTATCTGTTCGACCGCATGATAGAACTCCTGCGCGACACCTACCACAAGACGCCCATGTTCTGGTATGAGTCCGACTTCAAGAAGATACAACCGGGATGCGTCACCTTTGCATGGCGCAGCGGACAAACTAAGGAGGCTCTCGACGCTGCGGTGCGCAACAACGCACGCATAATGCTCTGCCCTGGCGAGCACTGCTATTTCGACTATCCCATGGCCAAAGGCGACATGCCGGAGGTGAACTGGGGTATGCCTGCAACCACTTTGAAAGACACATACAGCCTTGATCCAGCATGGGGAATGGGGGAAGATTTTGAGCGCGACAACCTGTTCGGTGTGGCCGGCACGCTGTGGAGCGAATGCATAACCACTCCCGAACGCATATACTACCAAGCTTATCCTCGTGCAATAGCCCTCGCCGAAGTAGGATGGAGCAAGCAGTCGGTGCGCTCGTGGGACAATTTCAAGAAACGTCTGCGCCCCACGCTCAACGACATGATGCGGCGAGGCATAACGTTCTCGATGTATTTGGATGCCCAATAAGGGTTTCCAAACATCCGAAGACACCTATTTTGCGAAATCTTTTACACGCGGAATCAGTATTTACTCAAAATAAAACGGAAATATTATGAAGTTAAATTGGTTGAAATCAATTGTCTCTTTCCTTGTGGTGCTGCTCACCATGCCTTTGGGACATGCGCTGATGATTGTCATGGACAAGACAATGACACCCGAAGCGGTGCATTACTCAGCCTTTTTCATGGGATTGGCCGGTCTTATAATAGTTGTTGCCGGCGTCATCGTGAGGGGTGACACAAAGCAGACCCTCTGCGGACTGTTGGGCGGACTGCTTTTCTGGACCGGATGGGTGGAGTTTCTCTTTCAGTACTACACCACACGTTGGGGCACGCAACCCGAAATGGAGAACGGCGAAGTGGTTACGCGTCCCGAATATCTCGTTCTTCCGGCCACATTCGGAATGTGGATGATGGTGATGGTGCTCTACATCTTCTCAACTAAAAACGGCTGCAATTTCATCAACTGGTGGCAGCGCGTGCTTTTCCGTTCACGCAAGAACGAGATTGCCGCGCGCCCGATGACACGGCACACAAGCATCGTGACGTTCATGGAACTGAACATGATTCTTTGGGCGAGCTACCTGCTCCTCATGTTCTGCTACGACAAGAATTTCCTCGGCGACCACCATCCTGTGACGAGCATCGTCGCTGCCGGATGCCTGATAGGAAGCATATTCATATTCAAGAAGCAACTCCGGCTTTCGTCATGGGGTGCAAACATACGCATGGCAATAGCGACTGTCGTGGTGTTTTGGGTGCCAGTCGAAGTGCTGGGGCGACTGAATTTCTTCAAGGAAATATGGGTTGAGCCAGAGAAATACATCTTCCAAATGGCATGTATTCTCGTGGCATTCATCGTTTTGTTGGCAACAGTAATTGTTGCTGCAAGGAAGAGCCGCAGACACCCCCGCTGACTTTTCACCCTGACATTTACGCAAAGCGGGGGCGACGCGATAGTGCGTCGTCCCCGCTTTGCGCATGGTTGCCATGCAATGTCGGCGCATCAGAATATCTGAAGCACCTCCTTTATATCGTCAATTTTCTTCAAGTTCTCCATTATCACCTTCACCTCATCGCGGTCGTGCACCTTGATTTCTATTGTTCCGTCGAATATTCCCTCGTCGCTCGATATTGTCATGCGGTGAATGTTCACGTCGAGTTTGTCTGAAATCACCTCGGCCACATCGTGTAACATACGCTTGCGGTCGATGCCCCTAATCTCTATTGTCGCGTCGAAGAACATCTGTTTGTGCATGTTCCACTTTGCGTCGAGTATGCGGTTGCCGAAACTTGTCTTCAAGCGTGCCGCCACCTTGCAGTCGCGGCGGTGTATTTCGATGCGCTTCTTGTTGTCGATATATCCGAGAACATCGTCGCCCGGTATCGGATGGCAACATGACGGGAATATGAATGTGGCGATGTTTTCCTCGCTGAGATAGACAGGTTTCTTCTTGTTGAAGCCCTCACCGACGGTAAAGAATTTGGGAGCTTGCTTCGTTTTCTTGCCCTCATGGCTGAGAAACGGCACATACTTGCGCCACCCTGCGGCCGACTCTTTCTTCTTTTCGTGCAGTTCGGCGAGGTCGTTGTCGCCGAGAATCACCGAACGTTTGCCTATTGCAAGGAACAAATCGTCGTGCTTCTGCGCGTCATGCAGGGCACATAGTTTGTTGAGCACAGCCGTGGTCATCTCATAGCCGTTGCCGCGCAGCCATTCGCCGAGCATCTCCTCGCCCTTTTTCTGGGTTTCGCGGTTGTCGCGGCGGAGCACTGCCTGTATCTTTCCCTTGGCCTTGGCCGTTGACACGAAGTTTATCCACGAAGCCTGAACATGCTGCGATTTCGACGTGAGTATTTCCACTTGGTCGCCGCTTTGCAGGCGGTGGCTTAGCGGAACGAGCTTATGGTTTACCTTGGCCCCGATGCAGTGTGTGCCGAGAAAAGTGTGAATTTGGAATGCGAAATCGAGTGCGGTGCACCCTGCCGGCAATGTCTTTATCTCGCCTTTCGGCGTGAACACGAAGATTTCGCTGGCAAAAAGGTTGAGCTTTATGGTGTCGAGGAAATCCATGGCATCGGGTTGCGGGTCGTCGAGTATTTCCTTTATTGTGCTCAGCCAGTTGTTCAATTCACTGTCGTCGTCGATTATCTCGTTGTCGCCCTCCTTGTATTTCCAGTGCGCGGCGAAGCCCTGCTCGGCCACTTCATCCATACGGTCGCTGCGTATCTGCACCTCTATCCATCGGCCCTGCTTCGACATCAGGGTGACATGGAGTGCCTGATAGCCGTTGGCCTTGGGGTGGTTTACCCAGTCGCGCAGTCGGTCGGGGTGCGACTTGTATATCTGGCTTATGGCCACATATATCTTGAAGCACTCGTTTATTTCCTCATCGCGTTCCTTGGGAGTGTAGATAATACGCACGGCAAGAATGTCGTAGATTTCGTCGAAAGTGACATGCTTGTTCTGCATCTTGCTCCAAATGGAGTAAGGACTCTTCACACGGGCCTTGAGTTGGTAGTCGATGCCCATCTTGTCGAGGGCCTCTTTTATGGGGGCAGTGAAGAGATTGAACAGAGTGTCGAGTTTTTCCTGTGTCGAGGCGAGCTTCTTTTCGATTGAGGCATACTCCTCCGGATGTTCATAGCGGAAGCTCAAGTCCTCGAGTTCGGTCTTTATCTTGTTAAGACCAAGGCGATTGGCAAGCGGCGCATAGATATAAAGCGTTTCGCCGGCAATCTTGTATTGCTTGTTGGCAGGCTGACTTGCGAGCGTGCGCATATTGTGCAGGCGGTCGCATATCTTGATGAGTATGACACGGATGTCGTCGCTCATCGTGAGAAGCAGTTTCTTGAAATTTTCTGCCTGAGCCGATGCCTGTTCTCCGAATATGCCTCCCGATATTTTGGTGAGGCCATCGACAATCATCGCTATCTTGTTGCCGAAGATGTTTTCAATATCCTCAACGGTATAGTCGGTGTCTTCGACGACATCGTGCAGCAGTGCGGCACAGATGCTTGTCGAGCCCAGTCCCATTTCCTCGCAAGCTATCTGCGCCACGGCAATGGGGTGCATGATGTAAGGTTCGCCCGAAAGCCGGCGCACGCCCTTGTGTGCCTGCCGCGCGAAATTGAAAGCTTTGCTTATTATATCAATTTTCTTGCGGTGTCGCGATGCAGTGTAAGTGTCGAGCAAATGACCGAATGCGCCGTCGATGAGACGGTCGTCGGCAGCTTCGCGCTGCTGGTCTTTCATGTCCTGGTCGTCCATATTCGGTGGTTTATATGGTGTGCTACTTTATTCTGAGCTTTTTTCCAGCCCTTATGTTGTTGCCGCTTATCTTGTTGAGCTTGCGCAGTTTTTTCACCGTGGTGTTGTTGCGTGCGGCTATTTCAGACAGAGTGTCGCCCTGGCGTATGGTAACGTTACGCTGCCGTCCACGGCTGTTGCGCTTGTTGCGGCTCTTTGAGCGTTTCGACGACGACTTGCTGTAGCTTGAGCGCGAACCGCGCGACGAGTAGGCAGGAGCATCGTCGTTCACCTCAACCTCGGTGCGTTTGCTGAGCAACTCATCGGCATTGTAGGCATAAACAGAATCCTCATGGTCGATAAACGAGTTGACGAGCATTGCAGGCAAGCGCAGTGCCGAAGGCTTTGAGCTTCCGTTCACTATATTGCGGCGATATTGCGGGTTGAGCTGTTTGAGCTGTTCGATATTTACGTTGAGCACCTTTGCCACCTGTTCGAGATGCACGTCGCGGTTCACCACCACGGTATCGGTTTTCGAAGGCAGGTCGGCAAGCATCGGGCAGATGTTGTGCTCGCAGTAATAATTCATTATATAGTTGGCAGCGATGAACGCCGGCACATATCCGCGGGTCTCGCGCGGCAGATAGGGGTAGATTTTCCAGTAGTCGGTTTCACCCTTCGAACGGTGTATTGCCTTGTTTATTGTCTCGGGGCCGCAGTTGTATGACGCGATTACGAGGTTCCAGTCGCCGAAGATTTTATACAGGTCGCTGAGATAATGCGCTGCTGCATAAGAGGCTTTCACCGGGTCGCGGCGTTCGTCAACGAGCGAGTTTATCTCAAGACCGTAGCGTTTGCCCGTGGCAAGCATGAACTGCCACAGTCCGGTTGCTCCCACCCTCGACACGGCATTGGGGTTGAGTGCCGACTCTATCACGGGCAGATATTTCAGTTCGAGAGGCAGACCGTAGGCTTCGAGAGCCTCCTCAAAAGTGGGCATATAGAAATTCTGCGCCCCGAGCATGAGGCTCACCGATCGGCGCAGGCGGCCACTGTAACGGTCGATGAATTTCTGCACCACATCGTTGTAAGGCATTTCTATCACCGACGGGATACGGCTGAGCCTTTCCTTGTAGACATCCTTGCCATACACGGGATTGACATCAGGCATGTTGCAGTCGTTGCTCGGCCTCAGATAAGTCTTGGCATTATAGGCACTAAGCAGACTGTCATACTCGTTGGTCATTGCTTCGGGCAGGTCGATAACCTCTTCTTCGCCCTTGGCGTTGGTCACAGTGATTTCCGTATCGCTGTTGTCGGTCTGGGCAAAAGCCTGCCCTCCGATTCCGAGAATCACTGCGGCAATCAAAAAGAATTTTCTTTTCATCAATTTATTATGTTCTTTTTCTTTCGGGGAATGCAGGCCGTTGCCCGTTCCCGCCGTTTTAAAATTTGCTCTTCAAGGGGTGTGTCATGCCGTTCAGAAGTTCAGGCTGCAGCTCAATCCGAGCGCATTGCCTTTCACAGGGTTTCTGTCAAGCCGATTGTTTATAACGGCCGGCTCCACCCTCAGGCTCAAATCGTTGCTTATGTCAAATTCCGAAAGCGAAGCATCGACATAGGCATCTACCACAGAGAGGGCGTAGACAGCCACGAGGCAGAAGAAACTCATGTCGCGCCAACGGCGGAACTTATCCTTGCGCTTCTTGAAAAGCGTCTGGTAGCGCGACAGGTTTGAATCGTCAATCTTTGCCCCGAGATGCAGAAACTGGTTGTAGCTCTGCGTGTTGGGGTCGTCATCCATTATGTCTTTGTAGGCCTGTGAGTAGTCGCGCAACATCTGGTTGTTCCACCGCATTGCGTAGGCACATCCCACGAAACCTCCATAAACGATTGGCAATTTCCAGAATTTACGGTTGTATATCTGTCCTGCTCCCGGCAGAACTATGGCCAGCCACATGGCTTTTTTCGCGTTAGGCCGCCATGTGTTCCAGTCGCGTTTCATGCGCTGCGCCACCGAGTCGTTGGAGAGAACGAGGCGCGCGCTGTCGGCAGTGCCTATCATCTGCCCGGCTTTCAGCACGCTGTCGTTGCCGGCGCACCAGTTTTCGGTTATACCGTCGGGGTATGTTGTGCGTGCCGACGCTGCCGCCGCCACCGTGAGCAGGACCACGACAAGCGCAAGTCGCGATAGTTTATGCAAAGCTTCTGTCACTTCTCTTTACTGTTTCATTTTGTCGAAGAGGCTCATGATGTGCTCCAGATCCTCCTCGTTGGCAAACGGTATGGTGATTTTTCCCTTGCCTTTCGACGAACATGTCATCTGCACCTTTGTCTGAAGGAAATCAGAAAGGCGGTTGCGCAGTACGGTGTATTCCTCGGGCAACTTTGTCTTGGCCACGATTTTCTTTTGTCCGCTGGCCACATCCTCGCCGTTCTTGAGCATCTGTGCCATTTCCTCCACCTTCCGCACCGAGTATCCGTTTTTCTGGACTTCGTTGAAGAGTTTTATCTGCAACGACGGACTGTCAATGGCAAGCAGTGCACGGGCATGGCCCATGTCGATTTCCTTTTTCTGCAATGCCATCTGCACCTGTGCCGGAAGACGCAGCAGACGCAGGTAGTTGGTTATGGCCGTGCGGCTCTTGCCCACCCTTTCCGACACTTTTTCCTGTGTCATGCCCTCGCCCTCGAGCAGGTGCTCGTAGGCCAAGGCAATCTCTATTGCGTTGAGGTCTTCGCGCTGTATGTTCTCGACGAGTGCCATTTCCATGACATTCTCGTCGTTTATCGTGCGTATATATGCGGGAATGGCGTCAAGCCCTGCCATTTGCGAGGCTCTCCACCTGCGTTCTCCCGCAATTATCTGAAATCTGTCTTCGGCCACCTGACGCAGCGTTATGGGCTGTATGATGCCTATTTCGCGTATGCTGTTGGCCAGTTCCCGCAGCGCGTCAGGGTCGAAGTCGCGCCGTGGCTGGTTGGGATTTGCCTCTATTTGTGCCAGCGACACTTCGTTTATGGTCGATGTTCCCTGCGTGCGCACGCCATTGGTGTCGATGAGTGCGTCGAGACCTTTTCCGCCCTCGATGTCGTCGAGACCACGTCCGAGGACGCTTCTGTTGTATTTCTTGTGTACGGCCATTGTGTTATAATGTCGTTATATTGTCGTTTAAACGGCGGCCTATTGCTTTTCGGCAGCTGCCGGTGCAACATCAGTGCGGTTGCGGTTTATTATTTCCTTGGCGAGTGCAAGGTGGTTCTTGCTTCCAACCGAGTCGGCATCATAGAGAATGACGGGCAATCCGTGGCTCGGGCTCTCGCTGAGCTTCACGTTGCGCTGTATGACGGTCTTGAACACAAGTTCCTGGAAATGCCTCTTCACCTCGTCGTATATCTGGTTGGCAAGGCGCAACCGGCTGTCGTACATGGTGAGCAGGAATCCCTCTATTTCGAGTTTCGGGTTGAGTTTGCTCTTTATTATCTTGATTGTGTTGAGCAATTTGGTTATGCCCTCCAGCGCGAAATACTCGCACTGCACGGGAATTATCACCGAGTCGGCAGCGGTGAGGGCATTCACCGTAATAAGTCCGAGCGACGGGCTGCAGTCTATCAGTATGTAGTCGTAATCGTCGCGCACGGCATCGAGCATGTTCTTTATCACACGCTCACGGTTTTTCAGGTTGAGCATTTCAATCTCTGCGCCCACCAGGTCGATGTGGCTCGGTATTATGTCGAGCCGGTTAATGTCGGTGGTGTAAATGGCATCGCGCACATCGGCGTGGTCGATGATGCACTCGTAGAGCGAGCAGTCCACATCCTTTATGTCAACGCCGAGCCCGCTCGACGCGTTGGCTTGCGGATCGGCATCCACTACGAGCACGTTTTTCTCGAAGGTGGCGAGCGATGCTGCCAGATTAATCGTGGTGGTTGTCTTGCCGACACCGCCTTTTTGGTTGGCCAATGCTATGATTTTTCCCATTTTCTAAAACTCCTGAACAACCGGGCAACGACACGCCATGCTGGCCGCGCCGCACAAATGGCCTGCGGGCTGCCGCAAAACGGGGTCTGTTCCCGGCAAAATCATTTGGCAAAGTTACATATTTTATGCGAGAAACGGCTATATTAAACCTTTTTTCGTACTTTTGCAAGTGAAATAAAAGAGAAAAGCATGAATAACAAAAAGCCTTTAATACTTGTCTCCAACGACGACGGATACCACGCCAAGGGCATAAACAGCCTCATCGGAATGCTTGCCGACATGGCCGACATCATAGTATGTGCGCCCGAATATGCACGTTCGGGATTCTCGTGCGCATTTTCGGCCACCACACCGCTGCGCCTTAAACTGCGCCGCAAGAGCGAGGGATTGCAGGTGTGGTCGTGCAACGGCACGCCCGTTGACTGCGTGAAGCTCGCCCTCGACCAGTTGTTCGGCGACCGCAAGCCCGACATGGTGATAGGCGGCATAAACCACGGCGACAACGCAAGCGTGAACACGCATTACAGCGGAACGATGGGTGTTACGCTCGAAGGGTGCATGAAATACATTCCGTCGGTGGCTTTTTCGCTGTGCGACCAGAACGACGATGCCGACTTCGAACCGCTCCGCCCGCTTGTGAGAAGCATCACCAGCAAGGTGCTCGACAACGGTCTGCCCAAAGGCGTGTGCCTCAACGTTAATTTCCCGAAGGCCGAAACGTTTGCCGGAGTGCGGGTGTGCCGCATGGCCAAGGGCACTTGGGGCAACGAGTGCGTGAAGATGCACCACCCGCGAGGCTACGATTATTTCTGGATGATAGGCCACTACACCAACGACGAGCCCGATGCCGACGACACCGACAACTGGGCTTTGCGGCACGGATATGTGGCAATAACCCCGACGCGTGTAGACGTCACTGCCTATGAAATGATTGACACCATTAACGGCTGGCAGCTCTAAGCATGAAATACTACCTTATTGCAGGCGAGGCAAGCGGCGATTTGCACGCCTCGCACCTCATGCACCGGTTGAAGGAACACGACACGCAAGCCGAGTTCCGCTTCTTCGGCGGCGACAAGATGGCTGCCGAAGGCGGCACTATGGTGCGCCACTACCGCGAACTCGCCTACATGGGGTTCGTGCCCGTGCTGCTTCACCTTCCCACCATATTCCGCAACATGGCCATGTGCAAGGCCGACATCGCGCAATGGAACCCCGACGCGGTGATACTCATCGACTATCCAGGCTTCAACCTCGACATAGCGAAATATTTACACAAGCATCTGCCGTGCCGCGTATTCTACTACATTTCACCCAAGATATGGGCTTGGAAGGAATGGCGCATTAAGGCGATTAAACGCAACATCGACGAAATGTTCTCCATTCTGCCCTTCGAAGTGCCTTTCTACGAGGGCAAACACCAATTCCCCATACACTATGTGGGCAATCCCACTGCCGATGAAGTGCGGTCGTTCAAGGCTGCATACAACGAGAGCGGCAACACGTTCAGGCAGCGGCACGGGCTCGACAACCGCCCCATAATAGCCTTGCTCGCCGGCAGCCGCCGACAGGAAATAAAGGATAATCTGCCTGCCATGATAGAAGCCGTAGGCCGTTACGGCGACTACCAGCCAGTGCTTGCAGGTGCTCCCGGCATAAGCCGCAACGAATATATGCGCCACATCGAAGGCGCCGGCGTAAGGCTCATCGACAACGACACCTACGCTCTGCTCTCGCATGCCGAGGCTGCAGTGGTAACAAGCGGTACGGCAACCCTCGAAACGGCTCTTTTCAACGTGCCGCAGATTGTGTGCTACGAAACGCCGCTACCGCGTTTCATAGCTTTCTGCCGCCGTCATGTGCTCAAAGTGAAATACATCTCGCTCGTCAACCTCATAGCCGACAGCGAGGTAGTGCCCGAACTCGTGGCCGACACATTCTCTTCAGAAAACATTGCATCGTGGTTGGAACGCATTCTTCCTGGCGGAACGGAACGGCAACGCATGATCGACGGCTACGCCAAAGTGCACGAAGCCCTCGGCGACGACGTTGCTCCCGACAATGCGGCACGCATAATGACACGGTTGTTACACAACGTCAAGGCACAATAAAGAACTTTTCAAGGCAGGTTCTAAACAAATTCTGTGTTCAGAACCTGCCATAATCCAACAAAACAGACTTTTCTAACGGTTCCATCTCGTGACAAATTTCTTCACGAGACGCACATATTCGGTCTTGTGGTCGCGGTAGGCCACGGCATGTGCGCTGCCCCGGGCCACCCAAAGCTGCTTGGGTGCAGGCTTGGCACGATAGAGCGGAAACACCATCGGGGTTGGCACGAAGCTGTCGTTGCCGCCATGTATGAACAACATCGGTTTGCGGCACTTGGCCACCTGCTTTAGTGGCGACGCCTCGCCAAACGACCAACCATATTTCAAACGGCACAATAGGCTCGTGGAATAGAGCAACGGAAACTCGGGCAAGGAGAACTGGTCGCGCAATTCGTGGCTAAACTCATCCCACACACTAGTGTAGCCGCAATCTTCCACAAAGCATTTCACATAATCAGGGGTATTCTCGCCAGCCACACACATGGTTGTGGCAGCTCCCATCGATATGCCGTGTACCACCATGCGCGAGGCTTTTCCAGGCTCGGCAAACATCCGTTCGGCCATACTTATCCACTGCAAGACATCGAGGCGGTCGTTCCATCCCATCTGAATGTCGTCGCCGTCGCTTTGTCCATGTCCGTGAAGGTCGGGCAAAATGATGTTGTAGCCCATGTCCTGGGCATATATCCGTGCAATGTGCAGCATGTCAACGGCATCGCGCGAATAGCCGTGCACCACCACTGCGGTGCGTCCTTCGGCACGCGGCGATCGCACAAACAGTGCGTGCAGACGCGCACCCGAAGGCATAACGGCGAAGGTGTCGCGCAGTGCGTCGGCTTTTTGCAGACTGTCAATCCACGGCCGCAGTTCGGGATAACGGCCTATTTCGCCTGCAAAGTCGGGACGGTGCGTGCGGTTTGCACTCGACAAAGCATAGTCAATCATATAGAAACTTCCGCCCACCGTTGCCACAGCGAGCACGACGGCAATTGCCGCCACTATGCACAGAACAGTTTTTTTCATTTCGTTTCGTTTATCATCCGCAAGACTGCATTTCTCAGATTGGCTTTCGCCACATCGGGGCGCAAGGCTTCACAAAGCGGCATCGACTGCGGAGTTGCCTCGCCTACGGCAGAGAAACCGGCCTCGACGAGCCGTTGAGCATCGGCCACGCGACCGGCCACAAGCCACACTGCGGCATTGCCATTGGCTCGCGTCCATGCCATGACGCGCTCGGGCAGCTTGCCCATAAGCGTCTGGCGGTCGGCACAGCCCTCGCCCGTAACCACGATGTCGGCATCGGCGGCAAGACTGTCGAAGTGCAGAATGTCGAGCAGCAGGTCGGCACCGGGCTTCTGCCGCGCACCGAAATACTGCATGAAGGCATAGCCCAAACCTCCGGCTGCGCCTGAACCGGGTTGCTGCGAACAGTCGCGGCCGAAATGCCAGGCCGAGAACTGCGCAAAGCGCACGGCTCGTTCTTCAAGCTGCTGCACCATATCTGCACTTGCACCCTTCTGCGGAGCAAACACCGCTGCCGCACCGTCGGGGCCGGTGAGTGGGTTGCGCACGTCGCAGGCAAGCGTGAAACGGCATCCGTGCATCGGTCCGGCCATTACGCTATCGATGTTGCCGCCGTCGCCGAGCAAATCGACAAGGGCGCGCAGCATGCCCATTCCACAGTCGCTCGTGGCTGTTCCACCAAGACCAATTATGAAGTTGCGGCATCCGCTGCGCACAGCATGTGCCACAATCTCGCCTACGCCATAGGTGGTGGCACGCATGGGGTTGCGCTCTTCTGGCGCTACATGTGCCAGTCCGCAGGCTTCGGCCACCTCAACTATTGCACATCCGTCGGGCGTAATGCCATATACTGCCTCGCGGCGGCGCATGAAAGCGTCGTGCACGGTGAGGGTTACAAGCCGTCCGCCGAGCGCAGCGGTGAATGCGCGCGCCATACCTTCGCCCCCGTCAGACACTGGCACGGCCTCAACCCGGGCATCGGGCAACGCTTCGGCAAAAGCCCCGGCGACGGCCTCCTCGGCCTCGGCCGAACTCATGCAGTTCTTGAAAGAGTCGATGGCAAGCAATATCTTCATGCCTTCTATTTTTTACGCCACAAGAATATTTATTAATGTGTAGCTTTTGGCATCAGTCGAGCACGCTCTTTCTTGCAAGCAGGCAAGCGCCAATAACGCCGCCGCGCTCACGCAGTTTCGACAGACACAGCCGCGTGTCCTTGTTTACTATGCTGAGAGAATATTTGCGCACCGAGGCCGTGACAGCCTGCAGCAGGAAATCGCCGGTGCGTGCCACCATGCCGCCAATGACCACCAGTTCGGGATTGAAGATATTGATGAGATTGGCCACGCTCTCGCCGAGACGCAAACCCACGTGCTCTACAACGTCAATGCAAAGCGGATCTTCGTTGTTTGTAGCGTCGATGATGTTCTCAAGCGAAAAGATGTCGCCCGTGCGTTGGGTGAGGAACGAGCTTTCACCGTTCTCGATACGCTCGCGCACCATACGCTGTAACGCGCTGCCCGAGGCTTCGGTTTCGAGGCATCCCTTCTTGCCGCAATGACAAAGAATGTCGTTGTCGAACATGTGGGTGTGTCCGAACTCTCCGGCGAAGCCCGACTTGCCCTTGTAAAGTTCGCCACCTATGATTATACCGAGCCCGAGCCCCCAGCTTACATTCACAAAAAGCACGTTCTTCTCTCCGTCAACCGCGCCCTTCATATATTCGCCGTAGGCAAAAGCCCGCGTGTCGTTCTCGATGTTTACCTCGCAGCCCACTCTCTCTGAAAGTATTTTTGTGAGCGGCTGTTCGGAGAAGTTGTAGAGTGTGTGCGAATAGCCGCTTTCCGAATTTACGCGTCCCGAGATGCAGAACGTGGTGTTTACTATGCGCGATCGGTCAACATCCGACTTGTCGATGAAGCCCGACACGAGTGCACACAGTTCGTCTACCGATTCCATAGTGTTGTCTATGCGGCACGGCACGTTGTCGTCGAGTTCCACAAGGTCGCCACGGAAATTCATAAGTCCCATGTTAACGAAGCCCACCTTTATCTCCACGCCCACGAAATAGCCCGACTCGGGGTTCAATCCGTAGAGGTTAGGACGGCGGCCTTCGCCTGTTTCCTGTTTTCCGTATTCCTCTACATAGCCGAGGTCGAGGAGTTCGCCAACGGCCTTGCTCACCGTGGGCACGCTAAGCGACGTGTCCTTGGCGAGTTCATTGATTGTGGAGTTTCCGTTGGCCACAAAATATTTAAGAATGTCTTTCTTGAACGCGGCATTCTTGCCGTCGCCTCCGATATTGAAAATATTTGGCATAATGGGACAGTATATAATATAATTAGGTGTAAGGAATGCTGCCGGCATGCTTACATGAGGGCATACATAAGACAAAGGTAGTGTTTTTTCGGCAAAAGAGCCTACATTTGGCCTCAACATTTTATCAGTTTGCTACATTTTGACCACGTTTCACCACTCCGGCACTACATCGGCACGCATTGAGGGCAAGCTTATCACGACATTGAAGCACTTTACTCACACTGTCACACATGGTTTACGCATTTTCCAAAGCGTTTCCATTGCTCCGACAACGCATTTTATCAGCAATGAAATATTTTCGAAATTTATTCCCATATTTTTTGTAGTTTATAAAAATATTTATAATTTTGCCAACATAACAACAAAACAATTTAATAACTCAGACAATATGGAAAAGATTAAAGGACTTATCGATGCTCCCTTCACCCCGTTCCACGCCAACGGAGAGGTGAACCTCGAGCCAATTGAACGCTATGCCAACATGCTTGTGAAGAACGGCCTCAAGGGCGTATTCATCAACGGTTCGTCGGGCGAGGGCTACATGCTCACCGAAGAAGAGCGCATGGCCTTGGCCGAGCGTTGGGTGAGCGTGGCTCCCGAAGGTTTCAAGGTGATTGTGCACGTGGGCAGCTGCTGCGTGAAGTCGAGCCGCCAACTGGCCGAGCACGCCCAAAAGTTGGGCGCATGGGCCATCGGAGCCATGGCACCTCCTTTTCCTAAGGTAGGCCGTGTAGAAGAACTCGTGAAATATTGCGAAGAAATCGCCGCTGGCGCACCCGATCTGCCCTTCTACTTCTATCATATCCCGGCGTTCAACGGTGCCTTCCTCCCTATGGTCGATTTCCTCAAGGCCGTAGACGGACGCATCCCTAACTTCGCCGGCATCAAGTACACCTTTGAGAGCCTGTACGAGTACAACCAGTGCCGCCTCTATGCCGGCGGCAAGTTTGACATGCTCCACGGCCAGGACGAAACCATTCTGCCTTGCCTCGCTATGGGCGGCGCACAGGGCGGCATCGGCGGCACAACCAACTACAACGGACGTTGCCTCACCGGCATTCTCGAGGCTTGGAAAAACGGCGACATCGAAAAGGCACGCGAACTGCAGAACTATGCACAGGACGTGATCAACGTGATATGCCACTACCGTGGCAACATCGTGGGCGGCAAGCGCATAATGAAGCTCATCGGCCTCGACCTCGGTCCCAACCGCACTCCGTTCCGCAATGTAACCGACGAGGAAGAAGTGGCACTCAAGAAGGAACTCGAAGCCATCGACTTCTTCAACAAGTGCAACGTGTTCTAATATATATATTAAGGTGTACTCATTCAACTGAAAAAGACAATGGACATCAATAAATATCTTTCCTACTGGGGCGAATGCTATCACGAAGACCTTGTGAAAAACATCATGCCTTTCTGGATGGAGCATGGCGTAGACCATGAACATGGTGGAGTCTACACTTGCGTCGACCGCGACGGCACGCTCATGGACACCACAAAATCGGTGTGGTTTCAGGGCCGTTTCGCCTATATCTGCGCCTATGCCTACAACAATATAGAGAAGCGCGCCGAATGGATTGATGCCGCTAAGAGCACCATCGACTTCATCGAGGCACACTGCTTCGACACCGACCGGCACATGTTCTTCGAGGTAAAGGCCGACGGCACACCTCTGCGCAAGCGCCGCTATGTGTTCAGCGAGAGTTTCGCCGCCATAGCAATGGCCGAGTATAGCAAGGCAACGGGCGACAAGACCTACGCCGACAAGGCCATGCAGATATTCCGCGACATGCGCCGCATGCTCACCACTCCGGGGTTGCTCGAGCCCAAGTATCTGCCCACAATGGAGGCACAGGGTCACAGCATCACCATGATTCTCATCAACGTGGCCAACGTGCTGCGCCAGGTGTGCGACGATGCTGAGCTTGAGGAGCAGACCGAACTGTCGATAAAGGCTCTGGCACAGTATTTCATCCACCCCGAATTCAAGGCTCTGCTTGAAACCGTAGGTCCCAAGGGCGAATTCATCGACACCATCAACGGCCGCCTCATCAACCCCGGCCATTGCATAGAAACATCTTGGTTCTTGCTCGACGTGGCCGAGCGCAAGGGCGATAAAGAGCTGCAGAAGCTCGCCTTGCAGATACTCGACTGGTCGTGGGACTGGGGATGGGACAAGGAGTTCGGCGGAATAATCAACTTCCGCGACTGCAAAGGTTTCCCGCAGCAGGACTACTCGCAGGACATGAAGTTTTGGTGGCCGCAGTGCGAAACAATCATTGCCTGCCTCTACGCCTACAAACTCACCGGCGACGAGAAATATCTTGAGCGTCACCGCATGATAAGCGACTGGACTTACGCCCATTTCCCCGACCATGAGTATGGCGAGTGGTATGGTTATCTGCACCGCGATGGAAGCGTGGCACAGCCCGCCAAGGGCAACATCTTCAAAGGCCCCTTCCACGTGCCCCGCATGATGATACGTTCACACTTGCTCTGCAACGAGATACTCGCCGCACGTTAATCGCGGCACGACAATACTGGCGAAACGTCTTGCCATAGGCACACTAGGCCGGGCAAGGCGTTTCACCAAACACTTTGACCAAACTGCGTCAACCTACACACCTTTCACTTTTTTCTTTACCACACAACCAACGTCTAAACAACATTAATATGAAAAATTCCAAGATTTATCCTTGGGTGGTGGTCGGACTGCTGGGCGGTGTCGCCTTGCTCAACTACATGGACCGCCAGATGCTCAGCACCATGAAGGATGCCATGCAAATGGACATCGAGGAGCTTCAGTCGGCCACCAATTTCGGCCGCCTCATGGCCGTGTTCCTTTGGATATACGGACTGATGAGCCCCGTGTCGGGCATCATCGCCGACCGCCTTAGCCGCAAGTGGCTCATCGTGGGCAGTCTGCTCGTGTGGTCGTCGGTCACCTATTTCATGGGACTTGCCACCACCTTCGACCAGGTGTTCTGGCTGCGATCGCTCATGGGCATAAGCGAGGCACTATATCTGCCGGCCGGACTGGCTCTCATTGCCGACTACCACACCGGCGGTTCGCGTTCGCTCGCCGTGGGCATACACATGACCGGCCTCTACATCGGTCAAGCCATAGGCGGATTCGGCGCAACACTTGCAGCCGCCTACTCGTGGCACACCACCTTCCATTGGTTCGGCATCATCGGTATAGTCTATGCAGTGGTGCTCGCATTGTTCCTCAAAGACAAGAAACGCGACGAAGTGCCCGTGGTTGAAACACCGACGAAGAAGCCTTCAATGGGTGTCGTGGCAAGCATGCGGTCGCTGCTCACCAACGTGGCTTTCTGGGTGATTCTGCTCTATTTCGCAGTGCCGAGCCTTCCGGGATGGGCCACAAAGAACTGGTTGCCCACGCTCTTCGCCGAGAACCTCAACTTGCCAATGTCGCAAGCCGGACCTATGGCGACAATTACAATCGCAGCATCATCGTTCATCGGCGTGCTGCTGGGCGGCACTCTGAGCGACCGTTGGGTGAAGCGCAACTTGCGCGGCCGTGTCTACACCGGCGCAATAGGATTGGGTCTTACCATTCCGTCGCTCCTTCTCCTCGGCTTCGGTCACCATGTGGTGGGCATCGTCTGCGCCGGACTTCTCTTCGGCATTGGCTTCGGAATGTTCGACGCCAACAACATGCCCATACTCTGCCAGTTTGTAGGATCACGCCAGCGCGCCACAGCCTACGGAATAATGAATATGGTGGGAGTGTTTGCCGGAGCTGCAATAACGCATGTGCTCGGTAAGTGGAGCGACAATGGCAATCTCGGACTGGGCTTCGCCGGTCTTGCAGCAGTCGTGGCCGTGGCTCTCGCCGTGCAGCTCTACGCCCTGCGTCCCAAGACCGACAATATGGAATAACAAAAAAAGGTGGGATTAGTAATATCCCACCTAAAACAAAACGACAAAAAGAAATATCAACATGATCGTTTCAAATCTTCAACATTCAGATCGCATCGAACCGCTCCACCCGCTGTTCAAGAAAGCATTCGACTACATAAAGTCGCACGATTTGCTCAACACTCCATGCGGACGCATAGAGATTGAAGGCGACGACCTCTTCATAAACAACGTCAACCCCGAATGCATAGACGCCGACAAGCAGGTGCTCGAGATGCACCGCGACTACATCGACATACACGTTCTTCTGGAAGGAGAGGAAACCATAGGTTGGAAACCTGTTGAGGACTGCTCCGACGAAAAGCAGTCCTACGACGCCGCAGCCGACTGCGCACTGTATGCCGACCGCGCCCAAGTTTACGCAACACTCCGTCCCGGACAGTTCATGATTGTGTGGCCCGAAGACCCACACGCTCCTGTCATAGGCAAGGGCAAGGTGCGCAAACTCATAGTCAAGGTGAAGGTATAAGGCCTTCGCCAACAAGATGAAGAATAATGAATAACAGAAATTACTAACAACAAACAATTCATTTATGGCAACTAACTTAAAGTCAATTAGTTTAGTTCTAATGTCGCTAGGGGGGGGGTATTTTGTCCTAACCCAGTAACGGCAGGAACAGCCACAAATCAGGCCATAAGCATGCAGGCGGAAAACACCGCTGCATGCACTGGCATAGTGAAAGAACCGAGCGGCGAGACACTCATCGGCGCATCGATTACGGTGAAGGGCACCAAGAACGCCACCGTAACCGACATCGACGGCAAGTTCACGCTCTCAGGCGTAAAAAAAGGTGACGTGCTCGTCGTCACCTACCTCGGCTTCGACCCTACCGAGGTGAAATGGAACGGAACGCCCCTAAACATCACTCTCAAAAGCGAAGCACAAGACCTTGAGGAAGTGGTAGTCGTGGGCTACGGCGTGCAAAAGAAGTCGAGCATGACGGCAGCGGTAGCTACTGTATCACAAAAGGAGATACAGAAACAAGTGACCTCGAATGTCGCCACTGCCCTGCAAGGACGTGCCCCCGGTGTGGAAGTATTGCAAAACGGAGCCGAAGCAGGTGGCGATGTAAGCATTCTTGTGCGCGGTGCCGGTTCGTTCGGTTCTACAGAACCTTTGTATATTGTCGATGGAGCGGTGAGCAACAACGGTATCAACTCACTCAACCCCAACGACATTTCCTCAATTGAAATTCTCAAAGACGGTTCTGCTGCAGCTATCTATGGTTCGCGTGCCGCCAACGGTGTAGTACTTGTAACCACGAAGAACGGTCAAAGCGGACGCACCACGGTTGAGGTGAATGGTTCGTATTCGTACCAAACTCCGTCGAAGAAACTTGACTTCATGAACGCCAGCCAGTGGCGCAGCTTCGCAAATATGGTGGCCGACAACAGTTCTGCATACGACCGTGCGACAGAAAACGTCAATCCCTCCAACCCCGACTACTCCCAAGACTGGCAAGACATCTACTACCGCAATGCTTCAATGTGGAATTTGAGCGCAGCAATATCGGGCGGTGGCGAACATTCGACATTCAGCACAAGCATCGGTTACACCAAACAAGAAGGCATTGTCATTCAGTCGGATTACGAAAAATACAATGCCCGCATCAACGGTACATACAAGAAGGGACGTTTCTCAGTCACCGAAAGCCTGTCGCTTGCCCACACCAACAAGAAGGCGATGCCCACTGTGCGCTATATAGAGATACCGACAATACCTGTTTATGATGCCTACGGACGCTATATTTCTACGCCCAAAGAGTTGGGCTATTCCACAACCAACTCGGACATAACTAACCCGCTTGCAGAAATGTATGCCAAGAACAGTTACACCAAGAAGACCGACATCACGGGAAGTCTCGGCGTAACAGTAGACATTTGGAACGGCATAAAATACAAACTCAACCTCGCTGGCAGTTACCTGAACACACATGGTTACACCCACATTCCCCAATATGCATCATATTGGAGCGAAGATGGTTCGGCAGATTCGCGTTTCAGCCAGCCCTACACATCACTCAGCGAGTCACGCGGCGAGAATTTCAACTACACCATCGACAACCTGATCACCTACAACGGGTCATTCGGCGGTCACAATTTTGACGTACTTCTCGGTACGAGCTGGATGCGCGAATTCTATCGCACCATGTCGATTTCATCAGGTGTGAACGACCTCGGAGCCGCATCTGTCACCACATACAACGGCGACGGCACGGTAGGGTCAGAAGAACTTAATTCAGCCTTGTTGTCTTTCTTCGCCAGACTCAACTACAATTACCTCAACCGCTATCTCCTGTCGGTAAGCATCCGTAGCGACGAATCTTCTAAGTTTGCAAAGGGACACCGTGTCGGATATTTCCCGTCAGTTTCTGCCGGTTGGAACATGCATGAGGAACCGTTCTTCAAAATACCCTGGATTTCGAAGTTGAAACTGCGCGGAAGTTACGGCGAAATGGGAGCTAACTTCATCGATCCTTACTCGTTCATCTCACTTGCCTATGGTCCAGTAGCAACCATATTGGGCGACAAACGCCAATACGGATATGTGACACGTCTAGCTCAAAGCGACCTCACATGGGAAAAGGCTATATCATCGAACTTCGGTATCGAACTGGGTTTCCTTAACAACGCACTCACATTCACTGCCGAATATTTCTACCGTCGCAACAATGACCTGTTGGCACCGCTCGAGTCGTTGCCTTCCTCTGGACAGACCATTGTCATCAACAAGGGTACATCCACCTACTACAACACGGCATCAGTGGCTAATAAAGGTTTTGAGTTTACCCTCGGTTATCGCAAGAACTGGAAAGACTGGAGCCTCGACGTGCAAGGCAACATCTCATTCTTGAGAAACAACGTTGTGAAACTCGGTGAGGGCGTGCAGCCTATACGCGGTAGCTTGATGAGTAGCAAGTTCAACGACCGCCCGACAATCACCAAGGAAGGACTCCCGATTGGTTCGTTCTGGGGCTATCAAGTGGTGGGCGTTGACGAAAACGGCGACTTTCTCTTCGAGAGTGCCGACGGTAAGGCCATTGCAGCCAAGGACGCTACCGAAGACGACAAGCGCGTGATTGGTAATCCGACACCCGACTTTACCTATGGCCTCAATATCAATGTAGGTTACAAGAACTGGGATCTCACAGCATTCTTCCAAGGCAGTCAGGGCAACGACATTTTCGCCGCCGCCAAGTATATGTACTATTTCTGCTACGACAACAACTGCCTTACCGATGCTCTGAACTCATGGACAACCGAAAACCGCAGCAACCGTCTGCCTATAGCAAAGACTGACAACTATGGTGGTGTCAACTCTCTTCCGAGTACATTCTACGTTGAAGACGGTTCCTACCTGCGTCTGAAGAACCTGCAGATAGGCTACACCTTCGACCAGAAAATGCTGAAAAAGGTAGGTTTCATACAGTCGGCACGCATCTACGCCGGCGTACAGAACCTCTTCACAATTACCAACTATTCGCTCTACGACCCCGAAGTGGGTAGCAATACATTGTTCGATCGCGGTGTTGACGGTCTTGAAGCTATTTCGCCGTCAATCAACTCGCGCACCTACAACATCGGTTTCAACATCACCTTCTAAGTAGCAAACAATCATGGGAAAATACAATAAATTTGTCGGCGCGGCTCTCGTCATGTCGTGTCTTGCGCTGACTGCTTGCAATAGCGTATTCGATGAGCTGTCGAAGAACCCGAACCAACAGGACGTATCATCATTCTATACAACGCAAGAGAATGTAAACAAAGGTATTCTCGGCATATATTCTTACGTCACAACACCTCGTGCCATGGGCGCATCGGGCATCCGCCTGCTCGTCAACCGCAGCGATGAGGAAAGCGACAATACCGATTATGGAGTACCAGGACAATACAGCGCCAACCTCAACGCTTCGTGGTACACCATCGTGCAGCCTTACAGTCTGTTCTACACGGCAGCCTCTCAGGCTTGCCAAATGATCGAAAGCATTCCTTCGGTGGAATTCACCAACACAGAGTTGAAGAACGCCTACCTTGGCGAAGCCTACTTCTGGCGCGCCTATGCACACTGGTTCCTGTTCATCAACTTCCGCAACATACCGTTGGTAAAAGAATTCCCCAAAACGGCAAAAGACTACAAGCCGCAGGCAACTCCCGAGGAAGCATGGGACTACATCATAGAAGACTTCAAGAAAGCGAAGGAACTCTTGCCCAAGAAAGGTTACTGGACTGGCGACAACCTCGGACGTGTGACCTCTGCATCAGCAGCCGCAATGCTCGGTATGTCGTATCTATACCGTAGCGGTATTGAGCCCAAATACGGCACATCAAACACCACATACTACAACGAGGCAGCCGAATGTTTCGACGAGATTATAAGCGGTAAATACGGCACATTCAAGCTGATGGACGAATATGGTGACAATTTCCGCGTTGCAACAGAAAACAACGACGAGTCGATATTCGAATTCCAATTTAAAGGCGATGTCGTAAACACAGCCTTCAACCCCGGATTGACCAA
This sequence comes from Lachnospiraceae bacterium, assembly GCA_963654815.1. GTDB lineage: Bacteria > Bacteroidota > Bacteroidia > Bacteroidales > Bacteroidaceae > Prevotella. The sequence goes on from CAVKCP010000019.1 coordinate 28,770, forward strand.
CAGTGGATGTTGGCGTGACCCTCGCGGAACACAACCGCCCTCGCTCATCTCAGAGAACGCCAATGTAGTTCATCAATGGTTATATGACACATTCGTCGCCTCAAAGAATGCCGACGGATACACCGACCCACGTATGTTCGGAACACTCATCTTCGACGACCAAGTGGCAGAAATCAATGCCAAGCCAGGTAACGAAGTACGCGTGATTGACGACAAGACTTTCAATGAGTACTACACCAAGACCGACAAAGATGGTAAGACTACGCACGGATTTGCTGTTGTCAGCGCACGCGCCGGCAACTACAAGGCCGCATGCCGCAAGGGTATGGACTGGACTCTCCCCGGAAAGAACCCTGGCGACAACAACTGGTTTGGAAACCTGCGTGCCAACGGTTTGAACTATCCCTTCATTCGCTATGCTGACGTTCTGCTGATGTATGCAGAAAGTGTAGTGTCAGGCGGAAAGCAAGGCAAACTCACAGCAGCAGAAGCCGTCAACCAAGTTCGCCAGCGCAAGAGCGTGAACTGCGCCCCAGTGACAACGGTTGACATGAAAGTAATAGAAAACGAGCGCATATTAGAGTTGACCGGTGAAGGACACCGTTTCTACGACCTGCTGAGATGGGGAAAACTTGCAACACGTTTCAAGGAACTTGAGGCGAGCGACCCATACTTCAAGCAATACACCAACTCCACCTATCTCGGTTTCCAAGAGAACAAGAACGAGTGGTTGCCTATTCCTGTCGATGAGGTGGAAGGCAATCCTTACATCACTTCCAACAATCCAGGCTGGAACTAAGAGTATCTGATGAAAAGATCATTATTCTCAACCATTCTCTGCACCGCCGCTACAATGGCGGCGGCGCAGACCTTGAGCAACGGCATCACTCTGCCCGCCGTATGGCCTCCACAATATGAGGAGCCAACCGAGCGCCACGAGATGCCTGTGCCCTATCTGCAGAACAAGCCCGACGTGTTGCCCATCAACAATGGCCGACAACTCTTCGTCGACAATTTTCTGATTAGTCAGACCAATCTGAAAAGCGTCAGCCACAAACCCGACTTCTACAAGTGCAACCCCGTGCTCGAACCTACCGAAGAGTGGGAGAAGACCACCGAGGGAGCGCCCTATGCCGCCCCATTCAGCGACGGCATTTGGTACGACG
>CAVKCP010000020.1:0-29105 GCA_963654815.1 Lachnospiraceae bacterium
AACCCATGTAAACGCTTCGTTTTACGCCGCCCCACAAGCCTCATCCACCCAACTCTCTGACACTCAACACTCTCACCTCGTTTTCACCCGACCGTCCCACATACGCTTCGTTTTGTGCCCGGTACGTGTAAGTTATTTTCTAAACATTACTAAATTACCTATTGCGTGATTTGAAACCGTCATTTTTGGAAAACGCGCACATAGTCCACCTCCATCGTGGCCGGCAGGCAGCTTGGGTCGGTGCCCTGAAGGCCGCCCCATGCGCCGCCCCATGCGAGGTTGAGTATGGGATAGAATGCTGCGTCGAACGGCCAAGCGTCTTTTCCGCTTCCGTCGTTCTTGTAGGTGAGCAGCTTTGAGCCGTCTGCATAGAATGTCATGTAGCTTGATGTCCACTCCAATGCATACACGTGGAAATCAGACTGAGCCGTGTCTACCTTGCGGCGTGCCGACTCCACGGCTGTTCCCGTGTTGTTGTATTTGTTGCAGTGTATCGTCGAAACAATCATGTTGGGGTCGTAGCCCACCTCTTCCATGATGTCAATCTCGCCGTCGGCGGGCCAGCTCTTGTAGTTTACTGGCATCATCCAGAAAGCAGGCCATGTGCCCTTGCCCTTCGGCAGTTTGATGCGTGCCTCGATATAACCGTATTTCCATCCTGTTGAGCGGCGTGCGTAGAGGCGGGCGCTCTTTATTGTTCCGCCGTCGTCGATGAGGTTTATCTTGAGCGTTCCGTTTGACACCGAGGCCACCTTGTCGTCTTTCACATAGTTCTGAAGTTCGTTGTTCACCCAACCGGCAGGCTGCACCTCCCACGTCCAGTCGCTGCCTACGGAGTTGCCATAGAATTCGTCGTTCCACACGAGCTTGTAGCCCTCCAGCGGACAGGTTATGTCTTCCTGTCCGGCAGCCTGTGTAACGGCGATGCTGTCGCGTGTTCCGCCAGCCCACACCACTATGTGGCCGGTGCGTTCGTCGCTTCGGTTCTGCTCAACGGTTATGGTGAGCGTGGCTTCCTTGCCTGCGCTTCCAGCCGGAGAAACAGTCATCCACGACACGTTGGAATAGACTCTGAACTCGTGGCTGGCGCTTGCCTGTGTGGTGAGTGTGCCTCCGGCGTTGCCAATGGTGAGAGCCTTCTGCGTGAAGGTGATTGTTTCCTTGTCGGCATATTTAATGCCGTCGTCGTTGCCGCAGGCTCCCAGTGCGATGGTTGCTGCAAATATTGCTGATAGTAACATTATGTTCTTCATAAGTTTGTCGTTTCGTTTCAGTGGCAAAAAATACAGGCCGCTGATAAAGCCGACTTGTTTTTTGCCGTTGCCAAGTGTGGCGCGGGGCAAGTGCAGTGCTGCCCCGCGCCACATGGGTTATTTGGCTGTCTTCTGCAGGATTATGTTGTAGATGTCTACTTTCTCGTTTTCGGGGCATCCGCCGAAGTCGAACACGAGCTTCATTGCCGCTGCTGCGCCGTTGGGGAGCGTGACTGCGGGCACCTTAACCTGGTATTCGGTGCCGGCGGTGAGGTCGTAGCGGTTTACGAAGAGGTAGTTGTCGTCGCTCGATGCGTCGGTGAATTTCACGGTGACACCCTTGATGTCTTTCTTTGCGAGCATCTTGCACGAGAAGTCGTAGGCTGTCTCAGCTTCGCCGGGGATGTCGGTGGTGAGCAACACCTGTGCCTGCCACTGGTCGGATGTGGCCTCGGGCAGCTCGACGGTGTATTTTCCGTTGTCTACGGTGAAGGTCGGGTCGTCAATCTGCGACCAACCCGGAGCGTAGTAGTAGGCAGCTGTGAAGCCGGCTTCGCCCTTGTCGTCAACGTGCGATTTCCACAGGTTCGACTCGCTGTCGTAGGTGTAAACCGTCTTGTCCTCGTCTTCTGCCGGAGCCTCTATGCCGTCGCAGCCGTGCTCCTGCAGGTCGATGTCGCGCACAGTAATCTTTGTTCCGGCAGCATTGCCGCCGAAGTCGAACACGAGGTTAACCTTGTCCATGTCGATGCCCGGCATGTTTGACTTGTAGAACACGTATTCCTGTCCGGCTGTGAGCTTGATGGTCTCGGCAAAGTAGTAGGTGTTGTCGTCGCCTTCCTTGGTGAGTTTCACCGTCACGTTGTTGTGGTCGGTGGTGGAGAGCAGCTTGGCCGAGAAATCGTAGGTGTTGGCAGAGTTGGTTTCCATGTCGGTGTGGAAGTGCACCTGTGCCTGCCACTGGTCGGTTGTGGCCTCGGGCAGCTCAATAACATACTTGTTGCCGTCGGCAGTGACGGTGGGATCGGCTATCTGAGCCCAACCCGGAGCGTAGTAGAACGTGTTGGTGTAGGTGCAGTTCTTCCATAGGTTGCAGTCGCTCGAGGCGTTGAAGCCCTGGAATCCCTCGTCGGCGCAAGTGAGAATGTAGTGCCATGCTATGCTGCCGTTGTCCCAAATGAGAACCATAGTGCTGCCCACGAGACTCTCGATGCGCAGTTTCAGTTCGCCGTTGAACGCATCGTCGGCCGGGATGTAGGGGAAGTAAGTGCCTGCGGGCATGGTCATGTAGATGTCGTTGCCCTCGGTGCTGAGCTTGAACGAGCTCTCCTTCTTGCCGTCTACTGGCGCCATGAAGTCTTCGCTCTGCGGTCCGCCGAGCACAGTGCAGCTCGTGTTTACAAACACAGTGCCGCCCTCTCCCGGGTCGTATACATAAGAATAGTCCTTGCCGAAGGTGATGCGGTCGTCATAAATGCCTTTCTCTGACTTCTCGTTGGCCTTGGCTGCCCACCATTCTGTGCCGTCGGTGCCCGAAGGGCCGCATGCCATGTGGCCTGCTTCGCTTGCCGCGATGCGCCACTCCTTGCCTGCAAGCTGTGCAAGCAGTTCATCGTAGTTGGTGAGACTGTTGGCTATGTGGAACGTGGCGGTGCCCATGCCCTGCGACATTCCGTTGTGGTTGCCCACACGGTATTGCACTGTGTAGTCGCCGGCATTGCTCCATATCTTCTGAAGTGGGTTGAGAGTGGAGTAGATGGGGTTCTTTGTCACTTCCTTGCCGTCAACGGGAATGTACCACATGGGGTATATTGCGTCGCCCTCAAGTTTGAATGTTACGGTGTTGGTGGTTTCGTCTACCGTTGCCGTCACCTTTGCGTTCTCTGCCGTGGGAAGCCCTGCTTCCGACACGCCTTCGAAGTCTTCGGGGCTGCACGCCGTCATGGCGAGCACGGCGGCGGCTGTTGCGAAGAGCGATTTTACTGTAATGTATCTTTTCATGTCAGTGTGAGTCTTTGGTGGATTAATAGTTGTTTTGCGTTATCGTGCCGTGTGCCGCGTCGATTTCGCTGAGCGGTATGGGCAGGTATTTCTTGCTCTCGCTCCATGTGTTGGTGCGGTATCCGTAAGCGTCGGGAACGAGTGTCGTTGCAGCCTTGCCGGTGCGCACGAGGTCCCAGTAGCGTTTTCCTTCGCCCACGAACTCAAGATGGCGTTCGTTTATGATGTTGTCGATATTGGCCGAAAGGTTGTCGGTGAGTCCGGCACGGTGGTGCACAAGATTGAGATACTTGTAGGCGAGAGCCTGGTCGCCGTTGGTGCGCACGATAAGTTCGGCTGCATTGAGCAGAGTCTCGGCATATCGGTATATGCGCAGGTTGTTGTTGAAGTTCAAGTCGCCGTCGGCCTTCTGGTCTTTGTTGTTCTCGGTGTAGGGAAGATACTTCTTCAGCCACAGACCGGTGTCCTGATAGCGTTTGGTGTAGCTTGCGTTGCGTGCATCATATATTGTTGCGTCGCGACGGGTGTCGCCTTCGGCAAAGATGTCCATTGTTTCCAGACGCACCGGTTCGAAGCCCCATCCGTTGTCAACACCGTCTTCGGCCACGCCGCCCGACGGACCGATGAGGCGCGGGTAAATCGTACCTCCGGCATTGACGTAGGCATCGTTCCAACCGCGCACTGCGCCGTCGTCCTTGTAGCTTATCTCGAATATGCTCTCGCTTGTCCATTCTCCGCTTTCGAGGAAAATGTTGGTGTAGTCGGGGTTGAGGCTGTATTTGCCGCTTCCTATTATCTCGTTCATGTAGGAGAGAGCCTTGGCGTAGCGGCTTTCGTCGTTCTGATACATCACCATTTCGGCATAAATCATGTAGGCGGTGGCTTGGCTCACGCGTCCGATGTTATCGTCGTCCCACTGCATGGGCAGTGCATTTTCGGCAATGGCGGTTTCAAGGTCGGCGATGACTGTGCTGTACACCTCGTCGGCCGATTTCTGTTCGGCTATGTACGGGCTTTTCAGGTTTTCCATGTAGAAGGGAACGTTGCCGTAGAATTTCCAAATCTGCATGTAATAGAAAGCTCTCAGCACGCGAGCCTCGGCATCGAATGTCTTGTACTGTGCGTCGGTGAGGTTGCTCTTTGCCCATTCAAGATAGCTGATCACGTCGTTGGCATTGCGCACGCCCTTGTAGCTCTGGTCCCAGATGCCGGTGAGTGCGTCGCTGGAATTCTGTGTGCTCTCGAAATTGAACATCTTGTGCAGGTGCTGGTTGTCGGAGATGCCCGATCCGCCGGGCCACACATCGTCGGCCATAACGTCGCTGCACAGCGGGAGCGGGGCATACTGCTTGTTGTTCCAGTCGTATTCGCGCATCGGGTTGTAGGTGGCAACGACAGCTTCCATGATGTGGTCGTAGTTGTTGTAATACTCCTCGAGTGTCGCCTTGTCGGGTGGTGTCACCTCAAGGAAGTCTTCTGAGCAGCTTGTCAGGGCTACCGGTGCCGACAGGGCAGCTGCAAGAATGTATATGTTGAATTTTCTTGTATTCATAGTAGTAAGTTGTTTAAACGGTTAGAAACCAAGATTGAATCCCACGGTGAAGGTGCGGCTCTGCGGATATACTCCGTAGTCTACGCCGAGCGATGTGCCGCCCGAAGATATTTCGGGGTCGTAGCCGGCATATTTGGTGAACGTTATGAGGTTCTCGGCAGCCACAAACAGGCGCAGCTTGTTGACGAAGATGCGGCGCGTGAGGTTGGCGGGCAGGGTGTAGCCGAGCTGTATGTTCTTCAGACGCAAGTACGATCCGTCGGTAATGTAGAGGTCGCTGCTCTGCCAGTTGGTAGCATCTCCCACCACGAAGCGCGGATACTTGTTGCTCGTTCCGGGGCCTGTCCAACGGTTGAGCATATAGGACGGCAGGTTGGCCGGGCGCACGTCGGTGCGTCGTGTAGCGTCGTAGATGTCGTTGCCAATGGTGCCCTGGAGCATGAACATGAAGTCGAATCCCTTCCATTCAGCACCGAATGTGAAGCCGTAGGTCCAGTCGGGCATGCCCTTTCCAATCTTCGTTCGGTCGGCGGCAGTTATAGCTCCGTCGCCATCGACATCCACAAAGCGCACGTCGCCGGGCTTGGCGTTGGGCTGGATGAGTTCGCCCTTGGAGTTGGTGTAGGCGTTGACTTCTTCTACGGTCTGGAATATTCCGTTGGTCTTGTAGCCGTAGAAGTAGGGGAATGGTTCGCCGTTTGTGGCGCGGGTGATAGTTCCCGTGTTCTGCATGTTGTCGAGTTCGAGGTAGCCCGAAGTGTTGCCAAGGTTGGTAAGCGTATTCTTCAGGTACGACGCATTGCCCTTTACATGGAAGTTGGCAGTGCCCACGCGCCATTTGTAGCCAAGTTCAAACTCAACGCCTTCGTTCTTCATGTCGCCCACGTTACCGAGGGGAGCTTCGGCACCCACATAGTTAGGAATGGGCATTGAGATGATCATTCCGCTTGTTTTCTTGCTATACCAGTCTACGGTGAAGGTGAGTGCGTTGTCGAAGAAGCCGAAGTCGAGGCCGAGGTCGGTCTGTATGCTCTCCTCCCATTTTAGGTCGGGGTTGGCCAAAGCACCTGCCTGCACGCCGTTGACAACGGTTTCGCTGCGTCCGAACACCGTGTTGTAGGGCGATGATGTCCATGCGGCATAGGTGAAGTCGCCAATGTTGTCGTTACCGTTCTTACCCCAGCTGCCGCGCACTTTCAAATTGCTGAGCCATGAAGGAGCCTTGAAATAAGGTTCGTTGATGACGTTCCAACCGAGCGAGAACGACGGGAATGTGGCGTAGCGGTTGTTTGCTCCGAAGCGTGAACTACCGTCGCGGCGCACCGTAACCTGTGCCATGTAGCGTTCGTCGTAGTTGTAGCTTGCGCGGAAGAAATACGAACTGAGCGTGTGCTTGTAGGCGGGGCCGCCGCTTGCCGACATCTCGCCGCGGCTTTGGTCGGCCGAGGTGTTGTTCATGTAAGGCTTCGTGATGTCCTTGAGGTTCTGCAATGAAGCGTAGAGATTCATGCCCGTGCTTTCAAGAGCACTTTGTCCGAGCACTGCGTTGATGCTGTGCTTGCCTATCTTCTTGTCCCATGTGAGCACGTTTTCAAGCTGCCACACCGTTCCACGGTCGCTTGTCTGGTGTGCGTTGGTAATGGTGGCGCGGTTGTTGCCCGACAGATAATAGAGCTTGGTGTAGCCGTCGGCGCCCCAGAACGAGAGGTCGGCTCCGTAGGAGATGCGGTATTTCACGCCCCAACCTATGTTGAGGTCGGCCGAGAAATTGGCCACAAACTTGTGGCTCCAGTTGTCGTCGCCGGGCAGAGAAAGCATTGCCAGCGGGTTGTTCATTTCCTGGTAGCTGCTTCCGGGAATGGTGTACATGTTGCCGTTGCGGTCGTAGAGCATGTAGTCTTTGCCGTAGAGTGCGGCCTGGTTGTCGGCATCTGCACCGCTGACGGTGGGTTTGAGGATAGGCGACAGATAGAGAGCCGAACCGAGCGGAGAACCCCACTGCGAGTTGGCGTCGATAGATTTGTTCTGCACGCGGGCGTAGGAGATGTTCGAAGCAATGGTGAGCTTGTTGAGCCACTCGCGGTCCTTGGTGTTGTCGAACAATATATAAGAGGTGTTGCTGCGCAGAGTCATGCGGCGGTAGTTGCTTCGGTTGTAGTTGCCGCCCACGATACCGTCCTGGTGATAGTAGCCTGCCGAGAGGTAGTAGTTGAGGCGGTCGGATGCTCCGCTCACGTTGATTTCGTGGTTAACCACGCCTGCGTTGTTGTTGAACACCTCGTCCTGCCAGTCGGTTCCCTCGCCGTAGCTGTACGGGTCGTCGTAAATCGGAGCCTGTCCGGCGTTTACCAGGCCCTCGTTCATCATCACTGCATACTCGGTAGCGTTGAGCACATCGCGGTGTTTCCACGGATTCTGCCATCCGTAGGAGAAGTTGTAGTTTACGTGCACCTTGCCCTTTTCGCCGCCTTTCGTGGTTACGAGGATCACACCGTTGGCCGCACGCGTACCGTAGATTGCGCCCGAGGCAGCGTCTTTGAGCACCTCGATGCTCTGAATGTCGCTCGGGTTGAGATAGTCGATACCTCCCTCAATGGGCATTCCATCGACGATGTAGAGCGGGTCGCTGTTGTTGATGGTTCCGATACCGCGGATGCGCACCTGCGACGATGCACCTGGCTGACCTGAAGCCGAGGTAACGGTAACGCCCGATGCAAGACCCTTGAGCGCGTTGTCAACACGCACCGGAGCCGTGCCGTTGAGGTCGTCGGCGCTCACTTTGGCTATTGATGCGGTCACGACGCTTTTCTTCTGCACGCCGTAGCCCACCACCACCACGTCGGCCAGTGTCTGGTGGTCTTCCTGCAATGTAATCTTGAGATTGTCAGCTGCCTTGGCCTCTTTTGCCGTGAAGCCGATGTATGACACGACAATAGTGGAGCCCGGGGCTGCCTGGATTTGGAAATTTCCGTCCACGTCGGTCACTGAGCCGGTCTTCTGGCCCTTGACAGTTATGGATGCACCGATAATTGGTTCGCCGGTTTCGTCCACTACCGTACCCGAGAATTTCTGGCTCTGGGCATGAAGCGTGGTTGATAGAAACAACGCGAACATCATGATTGGAAATCTTGATGCTTTCATAAGCTTTTAATTTTAGGTTTTGTTTTATTTAGGTAAATTGTATATTCAATGTGCCGGTTGCGGCTTTTATGCCGGTTAGGGGTAGTAAGGTATTGTATAGGCAGTATGTTTCGGTTGCAAATTTAACAAAAAGACACATATATAACTATACCGATTATTTAAAAAGTGGACTGTGTTAAAGATGATGAATGTGTAACATGTTGTATAACAATGGTTTGTTGTGTAGTAGCGTGTGCTACAAAGTGGACTTTTTGTAGATGAAAGAAAACGATTTCCGGCGGGTTTTGTGGGCATAAATGTAAACTTTGCGGCTTTGTTTTCATCGTTTCGGCCGTATGTCGGTGTGTCGTGGAGCGTGAGCCGATGATGCCGTTGCAATGCCATGTAGATGCAGGTGTTTTACGGGCATTTTTAGCTGCTTTTTCAAACAAGCCTTATTTGCATTCCAAACAAGGCTTCTTTGCATCTCAACTAAGGCTTCTTTGCAATGCAAACAAGGCTTCTTTGCAATGCAAACAAGGCTTCTTTGCATCTCAACTAAGGCTTCTTTTTAAACGGCCGAAATCTTGTTGAAAAACTGCCGGAATGTTGTTTGACGCACACAGTAACACCATATACATATATTTTGTGCAATATGTCGCAACGAAGAACACTTTTTTCTGAAATGTTTGTTAGTTCGCAATAAAATTACTATCTTTGCATAGTATAATGACAAGCTTGATGCAGACCGGCGACGGCGTATGCTTCGGGCAAGTCTGCTCTGATGTTAAAACGGAAAAGACAAAGAAACTGCTATTTTATAATAATGAGAAGCCCTGACAGGGCAAACTGAAAAAACCATTTTCAACTAACTCATGACTGCTTATTTAGTAACAACTACTACGACAATCAAAAACAGAAGTGCTTCGATGTGACTATCGGAGCACTTTTAACTTACTTGCCCGCAGGCATCGAGCAACACCGTTTAACCGTAAACCAAAAGCATGAACATCCTACTCACGGCAATACTGCTCTTCATAGCCATGTCGCCCTTGCACGCCAGCGAGGCCGGCCAGGCCGACTACCGCGTTGTGCCGCTGCCCGAAAGCATAGCCATGTGTGGGGGCGAACCGTTCGTGATAACATCGAATACAACAATTGTTTATGACAGTGGCAATGCCGCGCTCGGCCGCGATGCTGCCTTCCTGGCCGACTATATAGCCGAGTCAACAGGGCTGAGGCTCGCAGTAGGCACGCGCCCCGTGGCCGGATGCCTGCGCCTTGAACTGTCGGCCAAGGTGAAAGGCGATGAAAGCTACACCATAACCGTTGACAGGCGCGGGGCCAAGATAGCCGCTTCAACGCCGCAGGGCATATTCTACGGCATACAGACCCTGCGCAAAGCCATGCCCGTGGGCAAGACCGATGCCGTGCGGCTTCCGCAGGTGCGCATCAGCGACACGCCGCGCTTCGGCTACCGGGGCATGATGCTCGACTGCGGAAGACACTTCTTCAGCGTGGCTTTCATAAAGAAATTCATCGACATTCTCGCACTCCACAACATGAACGTCATGCACTGGCACCTTACCGACGACCAGGGATGGCGCATCGAGATAAAGCGTTACCCGAGGCTCACCGAAATCGGATCGAAACGCTCCGGAACAGTCGTCGGCTACAATGCAATGGCCGACGACAGCACGGCCTACGGCGGATACTACACCCAACAAGAGGCCCGCGAAATCGTGGCCTATGCCCGCGACCGCTTCATAACGGTTGTTCCGGAAATCGATATGCCGGGGCACATGAAGGCAGCACTTGCCGCCTATCCCGAACTGGGGTGCACGGGCGGCCCCTACGAGGTGGGGCACCGATGGGGTATCTACCTCGACGTGCTCTGTCTGGGCAACGAGGCAACCTACACCTTCTGCGAGAATGTGCTCAAAGAAATAGCCGACGTGTTCCCGTCGAAGCTGATACACATCGGCGGCGACGAATCCCCCACCGAGCGATGGGCCGAATGTGCGAAGTGCCGCAAAGTAGCGTCGCGCCACTCGCTTACGGCCAAGACGCTGCAAACCCATTTCACCAACCGCATCGACAGTTTCGTAAACAGCATTGGACGGCGCATAGTGGGGTGGGACGAGATACTCGAAGGCGACATCAACCCGAGCGCAACGGTGATGAGCTGGCGCGGAGTTGAACGCGGAACTGTAGCTTCGCGGCGCGGACACGACGTTATCATGTCGCCCACCGACTACTGCTATTTCGACTATTGCCAAACCGATAGCGACCGGCTTTTCGAACCGTCGCCGCGCGTTGACGGCTATCTGCCGGTGGAGAGGGTGTATAGTTTCAACCCCAGCCCCGACAGTCTTGACGCAGAATCGAAGGCGCACATACTGGGAGTGCAGGGTAACCTCTGGACAGAATACATCTCGTGCCCCAGCGTGGCCGAGTATTACTTGCTGCCGCGAATGGCCGCACTCGCCGAAGTGCAGTGGTGCAGCACGCCGAAAGACTTCGCCGCGTTCCGGCAGCGCCTCGATGCGTTGACGGCAATCTACCGCCTCTACCATTTCAACTACGCGCGGCATCTGTGGCCCGAACAAATCGTGAAGCCGTGGATTGACAACTGACGGCCTCGCAACGAATCATATCCATGCCTGCAAGGCCACCGCAAAACGACAGGAAAAAAGACAATCAAAATAAAAAAAACTGCTATGAGATTAATTATTGAAAAGGATTACGACCAGCTCTCCAAATGGGCTGCCGAGCATGTAATCGAGCGTATCAACAAGTTCAACCCCACTCCCGACCACAAGTTTGTGTTGGGTTTGCCCACCGGTTCGTCGCCAATCGGCATGTACCGCGCACTCGCCGAGGCATGCAAGCAGGGTCGCGTGTCGTTCAAGAACGTGCTCACGTTCAACATGGACGAATATGTTGGTCTGCCCGAATCGCACCCCGAGAGCTACCACTCGTTCATGGCCACCAATTTCTTCAACCACATCGACTGCCCGAAGGAGAACATTCACATCCTCAACGGTAACGCCGACGACCTTGAAGCAGAGTGCGCCCACTATGAGCAGATGATTGAAGAAGCAGGCGGCATCGACCTCTTCATCGGCGGCATCGGCCCCGACGGACACATAGCCTTCAACGAACCGGGATCGTCGCTCACCTCACGCACCCGCGTAAAGACACTCACCACCGACACAATCGTGGCCAACTCGCGTTTCTTCGACAACGATGTCAACAAGGTGCCCACAACTGCCCTCACCGTAGGCGTAGGCACAGTGATGGCTGCCCGTGAGGTGATGATCCTCGTAAACGGCCACAACAAGACACGCGCCTTGCAGGCTGCTGTCGAGGGTCCGGTTACACAAATGTGGACAATAAGTGTTCTGCAGATGCACCAGCACGGCATAATCGTGGCCGACGAGGCTGCTGCCGACGACCTGAAAGTGGGCACTTACCGCTATTTCAAGGACATCGAAAAGAACAACCTGTAATGCGCCGCGCTGCGGCAATGCAGACATCACAGCTTATGCAAGACAATTTAAGCATAAAGAAAATCTCAACCGCCGATGTAAAGGCGGCTGAGATTTGCCGTATAATGGACGAGGCCGGCGTGGCTTTTGCCGTTGTCGGCTGCCACGACTGGGCCGAAGGCTATCCCTACCGTCCGCTCGTTGAGGTGCGCATGGCACACAACGGCAGCCAACTGCTCATAAACTACCGCGTTGAAGAGGAATGTGTGAGAGCCGTTGCGCCGCACGACGACGGTCGCGTGTGGGAAGACTCGTGCTGCGAACTGTTCCTCTCGCCCGTGGCCGACGGCACATACTACAACATTGAGTGCAACGCCGCCGGGACGCTTCTCATTGGCTTCGGACCTGAACGCGAAGGGCGCGAACGTGCCACGCAGGACATTCTCGACAAAATAGACCGTTGGTCGTCGCTCGGACGCGAACCGTTTGACAACCGCACCGGCGTGGCTTCATGGCAGCTTTGCCTTGCCGTTCCGATCGAGGCGTTCTACCGCCACAGTCTCGCAACGTTCTCGGGCATGCACGCCAAGGGCAATGTCTACAAGTGCGGCGACCTTCTTCCGCACCCGCATTTCATGTCGTTCTATCCCATCGACCTTCCGAAACCCGATTTCCACCGCCCAGATTTCTTCGGACAGGTGGTGTTCGAACAATAAGAAAACACACTCAACGCGCCGCCGCCATGCCTCCTTCTGAGTATGACGGCGGCGTTTTTATTTAACCATAGTGCTATGCAGACTACATTTACACCCGACCTCTGCCAACAGGAGGTGATTGAGGCACGCGGCGGAATGCACCTCGTGCTTGCCCCTCCGGGATGCGGCAAAACCCAGATTCTGGCCCGGCGCATAAGCCAAGCGCATGCCGCCGGAGTGCAGTTTGCCGACATGCTGTGCCTTACCTTCACCAACCGAGCCGCCCGGGGCATGGTGGAACGCATCGCGGCAACCGTGGCCGACGATGGAGTGGCCGATGTGTATGTGGGCAACGTGCACCGCTTCTGCTCGAAATTCCTTTACTCCAATGCTCTCATCGAAGCCGAATCGTCGGTCATCGACGACGACGATGCCGTGAGTATACTTGCCCGCTACATGCAGCAGGACGAAAATTCGGTTATGGCCAACTACAACCTGCGGCGCGGCTATGCCGAGATATTCCATTTCTCCAACTTCATGCACCAGATTAGGCATGGGCATCCCAAGGCATTGCGCGTGCATCCCGAGTGCTTCAACAGCAACGACGTGGCGGCAGTGAGTGCCATCTGCCGCGTGCGCAAGGTGGAACTCACGCCCGAAGCGGTGCTCGACATATACGACCATGCCGACACCTACCGCGACATGACGCATTCCGACACCTTCGACTACGGCAACCGCGCCATCATAGAAAAACTTCTGCAGAAGATGCAGTTAGCCCATCAGTATGCCGACTACAAGCACGCCAACCGCCTCTACGACTTCAACGACCTGCTCATGTTGGCCTACGACGCACTCTCGGCCGACCCGCAACAGGAGAAATACAAGCGTTACAGATGGATACAAGTGGACGAGGTGCAAGACCTCAACCCCTTGCAAATGGCCATAGTTGACCTGCTCACGGCGCGCGAAGCCGATACAGTGATGTTTCTTGGCGACGAACAACAGGCCATATTCTCGTTTATGGGGGCGAAGATGAGCACTCTCGACGCGCTGAAAAACCGCGAAGGCTGCATCTTGCACCACCTCGGCGTAAACCATCGTTCGCCTGCCTATCTTCTTGAGGTGTTCAACCGATATGCCGAGCATGTGCTCAGCATCGACCCGGCAATGCTTCCCCAGCCCGGAAACAACGGCCCCGAGGAGCGCACCGGCAACGAACTTGCAATACTGCAAAGCAATACCAAAGACGAGGAAGTGCGCAACGTGGCCCAGAAGGCTGCACAGCTTGACGCTGCCGACAGCCATGCCACCACGGCGATAATAGTAAACTCAAACACCGATGCCGACGCGATAAGCCGCGAACTCGACTGCATCGGTCTTGCACATTTCAAGATTTCGGGTAGCGACATGTTCTCTTTGCCCGAAACCAAACTGCTGCTCGCACATCTCGGCGTGCTCAACAACGAGTTCAACTTCCTTGCCTGGGCGCGCATTCTTACCGGCGTTAAGGTGTTCGGAAGCAATGCCGTGGCCCGCAACTTCGTGCGCAAACTGTTCGATTTGGCCATACTTCCCTCCGACTTGCTGCGACTTGGCGCACAGACAACGCTCGGCGAGTTTGTCGAAGCCTACGAAAACGACACCATTGTGGTGTTCGACACCGAGACGACAGGACTTGATGTGTTTGAAGACGACATCGTGCAGATTGCGGCGGTGAAGATGTCGCGTGGCAAAGTAGTGCCGGGTTCGGCTTACACTGTATATATAGAAACCGAAAGGGAGATACCCGCCATGCTTGGCGATGTGGTGAACCCGATTATTGAGGAACGCCAACATCACCGGCTTGTGCCGCATGCCGAGGCTCTCAAGGGCTTCATCGATTATGCCCGGGGATGTGTTCTGCTTGCCCACAATGCCGATTTCGACTACAACATTCTCGACAACAACCTGAAACGCTACTGTGCCGACGACACTCTGTACACTTCACACCCGCGCTATATCGACTCGCTTCGCCTTGCACGGCTCCTGCACCCGGAGCTGAGGCAGCACAAACTGAAATATATGCTCGAGGTTTTCGGACTCGAAGGCACCAATTCTCACCTTGCCGACGACGATGTTGACGCCACCTGCCACTTGCTTAACCACTGCTATGCACAGGCTGCCCCACGCATTGAAGAGCAACGCAAGTTTCTTGCCGACAGTCGCGTTTCGGCCTATGCCGACAAGTTCAGGGCCAACTATGCACCGCTTTACGTTTCGGCCCGCGCCCGTCTTTACGCGCCGGTGGAGCAACACGACGGGTCGCTTGTGGCCTCAGAGATGATGCTTTTCCACGATTATCTTACTGGCGAAGGCTACATCCAACCCATTCCGAAGTTGCATTATGCCACAACCTACATATCGTCTGAAATCGTTGACAGTGCCCGCGAAAGTTCGCTTGCCGCACAACTTGCCGCTCATCTCATGGAGATAAGCACGCTGAAGGAGGCCGACATGTGCGGCAGCAACATCCTTACTGAGCGCGTTTTCGTGACCACCATACACAAGGCAAAAGGACTTGAGTTTGACAACGTGATAGTGTTTGATGTGGTAGATGGCCGAATACCCAACCATTTCAACGAGGGCAACACCCGACTTATGGCCGAGGATGCCCGCAAACTCTATGTGGCCATGACGCGTGCGCGCCGCCGTCTTTACATAGCCTGCTGCAATGTGGCCGTGGGCTATATGGGAAGTGTCTACAAGGCACGGCTTTCGCGATTTCTCGCCCCAGTGCTCAATCTCTTCAACTGAGCCTGGCACGCCGTGGAAAAACACTTCATATTGCAATGCAAAAGGGCAACCCCGTCGTGGAGTTGCCCTTTGTTTTTTTATGTAAATATGTATGTCGGTGTCCGATTACGCCTTCTTCGTCTTCGTGGCATACACGAAATACAGTATCAGGCAGATGTAGGCAAGCAGCGAGCAAATCTCCGACATCGGTGTGGCAAGCCATGCTTCCATCCAATCGGGACTTACAAGGTTGACGTTGCAGAACCTGAGCAATGCACTAACCACACCCATCAGCGCGCCACCTGCTATGAATCCGCTGGCAATGAGCGTACCCTTTTCGCCGCGTTCGCGGTTCACCTCGGCATCTTTAGAGCGTGAGGTTACAAACCAGCTTATGATGCCTCCCACGAGAAGCGGGGTATTCAGTTCGAGTGGGATGAACATTCCGAGGGCGAAGGCTATTGCCGGAACGCCGCAGAACGTGAGCACAATGGCAATTATTGCGCCTATGCCGTAGAGAGCCCAAGGCGCACCCACGCCGTTCATAAGCGGGTCAATCACTGCAGCCATGGCGTTGGCCTGCGGTGCAGCGAGTGCGCCGCTTGCAAAACCATAGGTCTGGTTGAGCAGAATCATCACTCCGCCCACTGTTGCAGCCGACACCAATGTGCCGAGGAATTTCCATGATTCCTGCTTCTTGGGGGTCGTTCCGAGCCAGTAACCAATCTTCAGGTCGGTGATGAAACCGCCTGCCATCGACAGAGCGGTGCACACCACGCCGCCCATTATGAGTGCGGCAATCATTCCGCCAGTGCCTTTCAAGCCAACGGCCACCATTACTACCGATGCCAGGATGAGTGTCATCAGCGTCATTCCCGACACGGGGTTGCTGCCTACAATGGCAATAGCGTTGGCTGCAACGGTGGTGAAAAGAAATGCAATGACCGCTACGAGTAGTATGCCGACAACTGCAAACAGAAGGTTTCCGTCCATAACTCCGAACAGGAAGAAAAGGAATGTGGCAAGAAGCGTAACCACCGAACCGATGGCTATAATCTTGAACGAGATGTCGCGGCGTGTGCGCAGCGTTTCGGTGTCGGCCTTGCCGCCGCCGTTCATCTCCTTGGCGGCGAGCGAAACAGCACCCTTTATTATGCCCCACGATTTTATTATGCCTATTATTCCAGCCATGGCTATACCGCCGATACCGATGCTCTTGCCGTAGTATTTGAATATTTCTTCGGGCGACATCGCACCCACTGTCTGCGTGATTTCAGGATTCCACATGTTGAGCACCTGGTCGTGGAATGCTATCGACATGCCCGGCACAATGAGCCACCACACGGCAAACGAACCGAGGCATATTATGAGCGAGTATTTCAAGCCCACGATGTAGCCCAAACCGAATACCGCTGCACCCGTATTTACCTTGAACACGAGCTTGGCCTTGTCGGCAAGCTGCACGCCCAAGTCTGCCACGCGTGTCGTGAAGTTCTCGTTCCACCAACCAAGTGTGGCCACTATGAAGTCGTACAATCCGCCCACGAGTCCGGCAATGAGCAGCGGTTTGGCCTGGTTGCCGCCTTTTGCGCCGCTCACGAGCACCTGCGTGGTGGCCGTAGCCTCGGGGAAAGGATACTTACCATGCATGTCGCTCACGAAATACTTGCGGAAGGGGATGAGGAACAATATGCCCAAGATGCCACCAAGGAGCGACGAGAAGAACACTTTGAAGAACGATACGCTCATCTCCGGGTACTTGGCCTGCAGAATGTAGATTGCCGGCAGCGTGAAAATGGCACCTGCCACAATCACTCCCGAGCATGCTCCGATGCTCTGTATTATCACGTTCTCGCCGAGGGCATTGCTGCGTTTCGCGGCGGTTGACACTCCCACGGCGATGATTGCAATGGGTATTGCCGCCTCAAACACCTGACCCACCTTCAGACCAAGGTAGGCTGCTGCTGCCGAGAACAGCATGGCCATGACAATACCCCATGTCACCGACCATGCGTTCACCTCGGGATAGGTGCGCTGGGGCGACATCACAGGTTGATACTCCTCGCCCTCCTTCAGTTCGGTGAAGGCGTTGTCGGGCAACTGGATTTGCTCTTTTTCTTTGTTTTCCATATCTTTTTCGTTTTGCATTTACTCGTCAATACAGTGCCGCGAGGCCGCATTGTGGCGGCTAAGTGGGCACATGATTTGCAAAGTTACTCGAAAATGGCAAAAAGCGCAACGCTTTGTGCATAAAATTATAACATTGAATGTGTATTGAAAATAAAATGTGTAATTTTGCAATCGCATTATAACCGATTGTATAACATTATTCCATTATAAAACATTTTATGAAAAAAACTTTGTTGACTGTGTGTCTGTCGGTCTTTGCCCTCGCCATGACGGCAATGCCCGCAAAGCGCGGCGTGTGGAAAACCATACGTCTTGCCGACGGCACCGAAGTGCGTGTTGAAGTGCGCGGCGACGAGCACCTGCGCTATTTGCAGGCCGAAGACGGCACGCGTTATGTAGAGAATGCCGACGGAACTTTCTCGGTTGCCGTCATGGACAACCTGCGTGCAGCCGCAGCCAAGCGCCGCAGCCTTATCGGCGGCGAGCAGAAAGCAATGGCACCGCGCCTTAATCCGCTCCGCTCCGAATATGCCGGAACAGGCAAGAAGTTCCTCGGCGAGAAGAAAGGACTCATCATTCTTGCCAATTTCTCCGACATGACATTCACAAGCGGACACGACAATGCTTTTTATGAGAAGCTCGCCAATGAGCTAAACTACACCGAAAGCCCGTTCCGTGGCAGCGTGCGCGACTACTACCGTGCCCAGAGCAACGGCCAGTTCGACCTTACGTTCGACGTTGTAGGCCCCGTTACCCTCTCAAAGAGCTACTCCTACTACGGCAGAAACGTTGTCGTGGGAGGCAGCAGCACCGATGAGCACGCAGGCGAAATGGTTGTAGAGGCATGCAAACTGGTGCAGAACGAGGTTAACTTTGCCGACTACGACTGGGACGGCGACGGATATGTTGACCAGGTGTTTGTGCTTTATGCCGGCAAAGGCGAGCACGACGGCGGCGTGGCAAGCACTATATGGCCCCACATGTTCTATCTGAAATACAGCGACTACGGGCAGGTGCTCACTCTCGGAGGCGTAAACATCAACACTTATGCGTGCAGCAGCGAGCTCAACGGCAACAACGGTTGCAGCGGAATTGGCACCATTTGCCATGAATTCTCGCACTGCCTCGGTTTCGCCGACCTCTACGACACCACCTATTCTGGCGGCTACGGCATGCAAACCTGGGACTTGCTGGCATCGGGAGGCTACAACGGCAACTCGTTCTGTCCTGCCAATTTCACGGGATATGAGCGTTGGGTGGCCGGATGGATTGAGCCGGTTGAACTGCGCAAAGACACCGTTGTGGCTTCGCAGGCATCGCTTTCCGACTACGGAACAACCTATGTGATATACAACGAGAACTACAAAGACGAGCTTTATTTCCTCGACAACCGCCAGCGCACTGGTTGGGACAGCTACGTTCCCAACTCTGGTCTGCTCATAACCCACCTCGACTACAAGGCCGACGTGTGGCAGAACAACGCCGTCAACGACGATGCTACACACCAGCGCTACTCTCCTTTCCATGCCGGCGGACCAACACAGGATGCCTATGGAGACTACTCTTACATTCCGGCCAACGATGTCTATCCGTGCAATGGCAACGACAGCCTCACCAACACGTCTAATCCCGAGGCTGCTCTGTTCAACACCAACATCGACGGAACCAACCTCATGGGCAAGGCGGTGCTCGGCATTACACGCAACGACGACGGCACAATGGCCTTCTCTTTCCGTGGCTTGGCCGGAACCAACTACGACGAGACTCCCGGTGCAGTGCTCTTCAACGAGACATTCGACAAGTGTAGCGGCACAGGCGGCAACGACGGACAGTGGAGCGGCAACATAGCAACGTCGGTGTTCAACCCCGATGTGTCGGGATGGGTGTGCAAAACGAGCAAGGGTGCCGACCGTTGTGCCAAGTTCGGAGCACGCAACAACTACACCGAGGTGTCTACTCCAGTGTTCTATGCAGGCACCAAGGCACGCCTCACATTCAAGGCTGCGCCCTGGACCAACGACGACAACACCATCGACATAAGCTACAATAACACCACATTGGAACGTGTATTCACCGAAGAGGGCAAGTGGACCGAATACTCTATCGACTTCGACGGAACTGGTTTCGGACGCATCTATTTTGCTTGCGACGGTCGTTTCTTCCTCGACGATGTTAAGGTTGTGGTGGCAGGCGATGCTTCGTCGGTTATCGACATCAACGCCGACACTGTAAAGAAAGCCGACGGAAAGATTTACACCATTGACGGACGCTATGCAGGCAAAGACAGCAAGACGCTCAGCAAGGGCATCTACATCGTCAACGGACACAAGTTTGTGAAATAACGGTATTCTTGCCGTTTCGTTGCCGAGTCTTCACTTCAGGCGCGGCACAATATAAAAAGGTGGCAAAGAGGGATTGTTCCCATCTTTGCCACCTTTTCTTTGTAGGGCTATGTCAGTGTTGGTAGCCTTTCTCGTTGAGATATTTAATGAGCAATGCGGGGCGGTCGGTTTGTATTAGGAGTGCTCCCTGCTTCAATATCCACCCCCAGCAGTCGTCTTCGCGGTGCTCCTCCACAGCCGCATCGTCGTCGTGTCCGGCATTCTGCGAGGGCCACAGCGAGTTTATCCACAACTTGCTTCCTGCCTTTTTCACTTCGTTGAGCATACGTGCCGTATTGTCGTCGTAGGTGGCGAAGTTGCATTCTATGGCCACAGGGCTCACCTTTGTCCATCCTTTCAGCAGTTCCTCGGCTCCAGGTTTGTTGAAGTTCACCACCGGCATGTAAGTCACCTTGTCGAGCACGGCGCCGTTTTCCTTCTTCACCTTGTCGAGCGTGTTGCCCGATTTTATCACCACCTGACCCGTAGTGCCGGTCTTTTCGGCTATGGCATAGGCTTCCTTGAAATACTCATAGCCTTTGTCGATGTTCACGAGAATTTTTCCCTTGCACAAGAGCAGGGCTTCTTCAAGCGTCGGTATGATGTGGCGTGTGGGCGAGTTGTGTCCCGATTTCAGCCGCAGCTGCCGCAGTTGGTCAAACGTGAGGTCTTCCACCTTGCCGTGTCCGGTTGTGGTGCGGTCAACGGTGTAGTCGTGCATGATGACGAGCTGCCCGTCCTTTGTCATCTTCAGGTCGAGTTCCACCATGTCAACGCCCATGTCTATGCAGTTTTTGAAGGCTTGCAGCGAGTTCTCGGGAGCGTTGCGCCAGTCGCCACGGTGTGCCACGACAAACACTTTGTGCGAGTTTCTGTCGTTCAGTTGGTTGGCGAGTGTCGTCGCCCGGTCTTGTGCCATGGCCGCAACCAAGCACAGTGTTGCGGCCACCAGTGTGAATATTCTTTTCATTTGTAGCTTTATATTGTTTCGGGTTTTAAGGCCGCCGGCAGCTATTGCCGTCGGCCTTGCAGAGTTTGCGGTGTGTGGCCGCGAGGCATTTAGGCGTTGCCCGTCATTCTATTTTCAAGGCGAAGCCTCCGCCCGGAGCCATGTGCAGCTTCACTTTACTGTCTTTCGAGGTGTCAAACTGCGTTTTCTTGTAGTCGCGAGCGGCCCGGTCGGCGTTTACACCGTCGGCAAACAGCGTAGCTTTTGCCGTGGATTTGCCGGTGAAGGCGAGGTCGAGTGTTATGTCGCGCGGTGTCCAGTTGGTTATTCCGCCCACATACCATGTGTTGCCTTTGCGTCTTGCCGTGATGATATATTCGCCAATCTTACCTTCGATTATGCGTGTTTCGTCCCATGCTGTGGGCATCGATGCTATGAAATCGGTGCATTCCTGTTCGCGCATGTAGTTGCTCGGGTTGTCGCAGAGCATGGTGAGCGGCGAGTCGAACACCATGTATAGAGCCAATTGTCGGCAGCGTGTGCCTTGGCTCATAGGCTCGCTGTTGCACGGGCGGTAGTTGCTTCGCGACGCATTGCGCATGGCTCCCTGGGTGTAGTCCAATGGCCCTGACAGCTGGCGCAGATAGGGCAGCTGCGTGTCGTAGGTCACTTGGTCGTGCGACTCGGGCACCCATTTCATCTGTTCCAGTCCGAACACGCCCTCGAAGTTGAGCACGTTGGGATAGGTGCGGTTCATGCCCGCCGGTTTGTATGATCCGTGCAGGTCGAGCACGAGCTTGTATTTGGCGCACATCTCGGCTGCGCGATATTCAAAATCGGTCATTGTCTGGTCGTCGCGGTCCATGAAGTCAACCTTGAAACCCTTCACTCCCATTTCAGAGAAGTGCTTGCACACGCGTTCCATGTCGCGGTCGAAGGCCCAGTAGCCAGCCCACAGAATTATGCCCACGCCTTTGCTGTCGGCATATTTCACCAATCCGGGCAAGTCAATCTCGGGCACTACCTGCATGAGGTCGGCCTTGCCGTTCACCGCCCAACCCTCGTCGAGTATTACATATTCTATTCCCTTGCTTGCCGCGAAGTCGATGTAATACTTGTAGGTGTCGTTGTTCACGCCCGAACGGAAGTCAACGCCGTCGATGTTCCAGTCGTTCCACCAGTCCCACGCCACTTTGCCGGGTTTTATCCACGACGTGTCGGCCACGCGCGAAGGCTCGCCGAGCAGATAGCTCACGCATGTCTGTGCCAGTTGCCGGTCGTCGTCGGCCACCACGGCAATGCGCCACGGCAGTGCGCGCGGCTTGGTTATTTTTGCAATGTAGTCTTCGCGTTCCTTAACAATCATCTGCAGGTTGTTGTGTCCGCCTTGTTCCACACGTTTCGGGCACGGTGCGAATACTGCCGACAGGGCGTTTGTGCCCTTGGCCGACGACAGATACATGCCGGGATAATCATTCAGGTTCGATTCGGTTATTGCCACCTTCACGCCCTTGCCGTTGTCCACTGCGAGCGGAAGAAACATGAGGCGTCCCTTGTCGAGTTCGGATATGCGTGCCGTGGTGTATATGTTTTCAAACGAGTTGCCGAATTGGCTCTCATAATTGCCCGGTTCGCCCACCTGCACATAAGGAGCTGTTGCCGTGGCATCGGTGGCAAAACGGTAGTTCACCGCTTCGTCTTTCACATACTGGGTCTTCTTTGTCGTTGTCACATAGCGGTAGGCAATGGCATCGTTGTAGGCTCTGAACTCAATGTTCCACCCACCACGGAAACGCAGAGTGAGCACATTGTAGTTGTCGCGCAGTGTAGCGGCGCGATAGAACGGTGAGGCCACTGTCTCATCGACATGCTTTTGTGCCGACGATGCGAGCCGTGCCTTGTCGCCCCAGCAAGTGCCGTCGGCGAGGGTGATGTTTATTTCCGACGGTTCAATCACCTTCTCGCCTCTGAGCGAGATGTCGTAGGTGAGTTTGTCGCCTATGCTTATTGTTGTGGCGAGCCGCTTGTCGGGCGACTCCAACTTGAACTGTTTTTGTGCGAATGCTGCCGTATTGGCCATGGCCAATGCCAGCACGATAAACGTTTTTAGTGTCATGATATATTATGTTTATAGGTGTGCCGTGTTTTTCATTTGTACAGTTTGCTGTTTGGGCTGCGCCGTGCAGTTATCGTTACTGTCTGCGGAGTGCGCAGCGCAGGTTTCAGTTCGCCGCCTATATAATAAAGGTGTTGTCCTGTGCGCACGAGTAGTGCCCCGGCGCGTGCGATCCTGCTGTCGGTTATGCCGGTGCCTGTCCACTGATTGGTGTGCGTGTCGAATTGCAGCAATGTGCCGTTGAAGCGATACCAAGGTATGGGTTGTTCCAGATATTTTGCTTTGTCCACGAGAAGGTATCTGCCGCTTATCGCGTCGAGGAAGATGTCCTTGTTCACGCCTCCGGCGCATATTATGGTAGGGAAGTTGCCGATGCCGTCGGTCGTCACTGTTGCCGTTGCTCCCGAGAGCGTGAGAGTCTCGCCGTCGGGTGCAGTGGGAGCGGGCAGCGCGTGCCACTGGTATGTGGTGGTGTCGAGGCATTGTCCGTCGGTGTTCACCACGCTACTGTCGCCGTTCTGGTAGAATCCGCCCCACACATACGCCTTACTGCCGCATCCGGCCACTGTGGGTTGCACGCGCGGAGTGCCCGGCACAGAGGGCAGTGCCGTCCAGTTGCCGTTGCCGCCAAGCTGCATTGCCCAGACACAGGCCGAAGGCTTGCCGTTCTGGTTGCCGCCCACGGCCACCACTTTGCCGCCGCACAGAGCCGCGCCGAGGTTGTCGGCGGTGACGGGTAACGGCGGCATGGCGTTGAGGCTTACTTGCATCCTTGCCGTGTCGAGGTGCACACTTGTCACCGAGCGCAGACTGCCTTGGCTGTTGTTGCCGCCTATGAATATCAAGCTGTCGCCGCTCTCCACCGTGGCACCGTAGGCGGCTGCTTGCGGCAGGCGTCCCACTAGATGCCATTCAAGACTGTCGGCGTTGGCGCGGGCCGCATAGATGCCGTCGTAATAGCGCTTCTGCCCCGGCACGGGGAAATTGCAGCCTCCGGCCATTATTATGTAGTTGCCCGTGTGTCCGGCATAGCAGGCCGACACACCGAGGGCGTAGCCGGGATCTTGCGAGGGAAATCCGGCCACGTTGTCTACCGTGAATTTCTCTATGTGTGCAGTCTCGCGCGTAGTGCCGCACGCCGTGATTATGACGGCGGCGAGTGCGGCTGCGAGAGTGTTTAGGGCGAGTCGTTTCATTGTCGGGCGGTAGTTGTTTGAAGAATTGTGTGTTACTCAGACAATGTTTTCTCGTAAAGGTCGGCCGAAGAATTTACATTTGCGAAGTCGCGCAAGAACTCGGCATACTTGTCGGTCACTGCCTCGGCAAAGCGTTTACCCTTTTCGGCTGTCGAAAGCGAAGGGTCGCCAATGCCCGTGTCGTCGGTCACGAGACCCCAGTTGCGCGGTATCCACACCTTGCCTTCGCGCAGGGCGTCGATGCAGAAGCCCTTTGATTGGCCTTTGCCGGCCTCTTCTAGGCGCACGAGTTCGGGGTGGTAGTGCATCATCACCGATGTTTCCGACTCGTCGGCGTGGTCGCCCGGAATGTCGAAGAAGTCTTTTGCCGGGCACATCTTGAACCATTCGCTTGTGGCGATGATGAAATCGGGGAAGTCGATGGTGAGGTCGCGTATCATGTTCTTGAAGTTGTTGCCGCCGTGGCCGTTGACTATGAGCATGCGGTTGATGCCCTGATGGTGCAGCGAGGCCACGATGTCGGCGAGCACCGCACGCTGGGTTTCATAGCGGTAGTGCACGCAGAATTTCAGTTCGCGTTGCCCGGGATTTTGCGCACCGGTGTTCACCGGCGGCATCACCATGCAGTAAATGCCGTAGCGGTTGAATGCCTTCACTGCTGCGTCGACGGCAATGTCGTGCGACAGAATGCAGTCGGTGAGGTAGGGCAGATGCTGGTTGTGCGGTTCGGTAGCTCCCCAAGGCAATATTGCCACCTTGTAGTCGT
The DNA here is from genome assembly GCA_963654815.1 of Lachnospiraceae bacterium. GTDB lineage: Bacteria > Bacteroidota > Bacteroidia > Bacteroidales > Bacteroidaceae > Prevotella. Next base: position 24,423 of record CAVKCP010000020.1, read on the forward strand.
ATTGGCGTGCTGTGCCGTAGTTTGACACGGCAAGGTCGAATTTCTTTTCCATATTGTTGAGTGTTTGTTGTTTCGTTGCGGTTGTCGTTTTTTGTTTCACTGTGTTTCGCGGCGCAGTTTCTTCAGTTTTCGGTAGGCTTTTTCGCCTGCCTTTTCGCCGAGGGCAATCATCTTTGCCAGTTTCTTGGGCGTGAAGCTGCCCGCGCCATAGCCTTTCAGCTTTGGGTTTATGTATATGTCAACCATCTTGAGGTTTTCTTTATAGCGCACCACGTCGGGTCGTTGCACCACCCATCGCATCAGTCTGCCCATGTTGGTCTTGGCGTTTTTCATGAACTTGCGCTTCTGCCGCCGGTTGGAGTCTTCTTTCTCGTGCTTGTTTTGCGTAAGATCGATGGCGATAACTATGTCGGCTCCCATCTCCTTCACCACGTCAACGGGCAGGTTGTCGGTAAGGCCTCCGTCGAGAAGCTCAACTCCGTCGATGTCCACCGCCTTGAACACGCCCGGAATGGCCATGCTCGCGCGCAGGCAACGTGACAGAATGCCCGACGAAAGCACCACGCGCCTGCGCTTGCGGTAGTCGGTGGCCACGCAGCGGAACGGTATGGGCAGACTGTCGAACGAGATGCTGTCGGGGCGCGCAAGCATAGAGTCGAGCAAGGCCACCACATGGTCGCCGCGCATCAGTCCCACCGACTTGTCGGCCAGTTTGCTGCCGCGTCGGCCCACGGGAAAGCCGAAGAAATAGGTCACGCCGTCGCGTTTGCTCACCATGCGGTGCTTCACGGCCTCGTTGCGGTCGCTTAACAGCGTGATCCAGTCTTGCTCGCGAAACATGGAGTCGAGCTGTTGGCTGCGGTAGCCGCAGGCATACAGGCCGCCAATAATCGACCCAATGCTTGTGCCGGCAATGTAGTCGATGTCGATACCGGCCTTTTCTATGTATTTCAGCACGCCCACCTCGGCTGCTCCCTTCGCGCCGCCTCCGCCGAGCACAAGACCTATTTTCGGCCTGGCCGTGTCGTTCCGGTCGCGGCACAACGCCTCGTTCTGCCATAGGCACTGGCAAAACAGCAAAAGCACTATGGCTATGCGCAAGGTGAGGTTATTCATATTAAAGGTGTATTCTGGTGTAGTAAAGCCAAATGCAAAAGTAGCACAAAAGCGCAAGAATGCAAAGAATAATCGTTGAAAATAGCTTTTGCCCTTTATTGTGCATGCCCTTTCTCGCGGCAGTAGGTTTGTCGTTTTTTCGGGCGCAATGTAGGCTTATCACGGTCTTTCACCGCTTTTTTGCCTGTCAAACCGTAAATTTTGTACAGATGAATGTAAGAAATATCCCGAAACTGTATTTTTTTTTGCGAATGGACATCTTTTGTAAAAAATGTCCTATTGGTTCTGCGTTTTTTGCAGTTACTTTGCCAATGTAAAAAAACGACACGGGTTGTGCTTGAACAATGCGGCGCCGTTTTCGGAACACTCACTGATGTTCTACCAAATGATACAATACATAATATTAATGCAAGAGAACACATGGACTAAACTGTAAAGACTTAATGTGGAGAATGCTTTAGGGCATAAATTTAAAGCGTATTTTTTAACGGGCGGCGACAGTGATGTTACTGCCCGTCTTTGTGTTGTTTCGTTTCTGCTAAAGCCTTTGTTTCGTGCTTGCCGCGTCTGCCGTGCGTGTGTGCTGCGTCTGCCGCACGTGTGTGCTGCGTCTGCTCCACGTGCGTGCCGCAAACGGTGTATCGTGGCAAGCAGATGCGTGTTGCTTTGCAGGGAATATTTCTTCGGGGTGACAAAGTGTCATATTCTTAATATTGCCGCATTGTGTTTGCAATGCGTTGTATGCCAAAGTCTAAATCAATTTTATGTTTGTTTGCATCGTGCTACATTGTAGACTGGAAAGTTTTATAATGTGACATAATGTCACGAAAATACCTGTGGGCATGCAATTTGTGCCTAACTGGTTGTGAAACGACATTAAACGGCAAACAAATAGAGAAAGGAAAACAAATATATGACATTCGACAAGTTTACAATCAAGGCGCAAGAGGCGGTTCAGGCAGCCGTCAACGTGGCGCAATCCAACGGACAACAGTCCATCGAGGCAGTGCATCTGTTGAAGGGCGTATTGCTTAAAGCCAAGGATGTGGCAGGCTACATATTCCAGAAACTCGGCATGAACACTGCGCAGGTTGAAGCCGTTGCCGACAGCGAAACGGCACGTCTGCCGCGCGTGCAGGGCGGCGGCCAGCCTTATCTTAGCAACGAGGCCAATGCAGTGTTGCAGCACGCGCAGGACTTTGCCACCAAAAACGGCGACGAGTTCACGAGTGTTGAACCGTTGTTGCTGGCTCTGTTGCAGGTGAACAGTACGGCGAGCCGCATACTGAAGGATGCCGGCATGACCGAGGCCGAAACCATTAAGGCCATTCAGGAACTGCGTCAGGGACAGAAAGTGCAGTCGCAGTCGGGCGACGACAACTACCAGTCGCTCCAGAAATATGCCAAGAACCTCGTGGAGGAAGCCCGCCAGGGCAAGCTCGACCCGGTGATAGGGCGCGACGACGAGATACGCCGAGTGTTGCAGATACTCTCGCGCCGCACCAAGAACAACCCTATACTTATAGGCGAACCGGGCACGGGAAAGACGGCAATAGTTGAGGGCCTGGCCGAGCGAATAGTGCGCGGCGACGTGCCCGAGAACCTCAAGGACAAGCAACTCTACTCGCTCGACATGGGAGCACTCGTTGCCGGGGCAAAATACAAGGGCGAGTTTGAGGAGCGTCTGAAAAGCGTCATCAAGGAAGTGACCAATGCCGACGGGCGCATCATCCTCTTCATCGACGAGATACACACCCTCGTGGGAGCCGGAGGCGGCGAGGGAGCAATGGATGCGGCCAACATTCTGAAGCCGGCACTGGCCAGGGGCGAACTCAGAAGCATAGGTGCCACGACGCTCAACGAGTATCAGAAATACTTCGAGAAGGACAAGGCTCTCGAGCGGCGGTTCCAGACTGTTATGGTGGATGAGCCAGATGAACTCTCGGCAATATCCATTCTGCGCGGATTGAAGGAACGCTACGAAAACCACCACAAGGTGCGTATTCAAGACGATGCCTGCATTGCAGCCGTGAAACTGTCTGAACGCTACATCAGCGACCGCTTCCTGCCCGACAAGGCTATCGACCTTATGGACGAGGCGGCGGCCAAACTGCGCATGGAGCGCGACTCGGTGCCCGAGGAACTCGACGAGATTACGCGCAAACTGAAACAGCTCGAGATTGAGCGCGAGGCCATAAAGCGCGAGAACGACACCGACAAGATTGCACAACTCGACAAGGAAATAGCCGAACTGCGCGACCAGGAGAGTTCGTTCCGTGCCAAATGGGAGAACGAAAAAGGTTTGGTGAACAAGATACAGCAGGACAAACTGCAAATGGAACAGCTCAAGTTTGAGGCCGAACGCGCCGAACGCGAGGGCAACTATGAGCGCGTGGCCGAGATACGCTACGGACGTCTGAAGGCTTTGGAGGAAGACATAAAGCAGATACAGGCCCAGTTGCGGGGCACGCAGGACGGCAATGCCATGATACGCGAGGAGGTTACGGCCGACGACATAGCCGAGGTGGTGAGCCGTTGGACGGGCATTCCCGTCACGCGCATGATGCAGAGCGAACGCGAAAAGCTGCTGCATCTTGAAGAAGAACTGCACAAGCGCGTCATAGGGCAGGACGAAGCCATACGCGCAGTGAGCGATGCCGTGCGCCGAAGCCGTGCCGGACTGCAGGATCCGAAGCGTCCTATCGCCTCGTTCATATTCCTTGGCACCACGGGCGTGGGCAAAACCGAACTGGCAAAGGCACTGGCCGAGTATCTGTTCAACGACGAAACGATGATGACGCGTATAGACATGAGCGAGTATCAGGAGAAGTTCAGCGTGTCAAGGCTCATCGGTGCGCCTCCGGGATATGTGGGCTACGACGAGGGCGGACAGCTTACCGAGGCCGTAAGACGCAAGCCTTACTCGGTGGTGTTGTTCGACGAGATAGAGAAAGCGCACCCCGACGTGTTCAACATTCTGCTTCAAGTGCTCGACGATGGGCGGCTCACCGACAACAAGGGGCGCACGGTGAACTTCAAGAACACCATAATAATAATGACGTCAAACCTCGGTAGCCAGTACATTCAGTCGCAGTTTGCCGGCATCAACGCACAGAATGCCGCAAAGGTGATTGACGACACCAAGGCACAGGTTATGGAGATGCTCAAGAAAACCATTCGCCCGGAATTTCTCAACCGTATCGACGAAACTATAATGTTCCTGCCGCTCACCAAGGAGGAGATTGCACAGGTGGTGCAGCTGCAGCTCGGTGCCGTGAAGCGCATGCTCGAACCGCAGGGTTTTACGCTCAACGTTACGCCGAAGGCAGTGGAGTTCCTCGCCGACGAGGGCTTCGACCCGGAGTTTGGAGCACGTCCCGTGAAGCGTGCCATACAGCATTTCGTGCTCAACGACCTCTCGAAGAAAATTCTTGCAGAACAGGTGTCGCGCGAAAAGCCAATCACCATCGACTCCGACGGGCAGCAGCTCATGTTCAGTAATTGAAACAATGCTTAGTAATGTTCAAAAAATAAGTTGCGCAAGTTTGCCCTGTATTTTTAGACGGT
>CAVKCP010000021.1:0-28896 GCA_963654815.1 Lachnospiraceae bacterium
GATTGCAAACCGTGCAATGCGCAAAAGTAAGCCCCGGGGTTTTCATAACCTTATAAAGAACATCTGTTCAACGTTTTACGATGTTATATCAAAATTTTGCAGGATACCAATATTTTGTTTTATATCCCAATGCGGCGGAAACGGTAAATACCATTTACGCGCCGCAAGTGCCAATTTATTTTCTCACACCCATATTATAGAGTATGAAGCTATAAGTGTCGGCCTGCTCTTCAAGCACCTTGGCGAGCGGTTTGCCGCCGCCGTGTCCGGCTTTGCTACCTATGCGTATGAGCGTCGGGGCATCGCCTGCCTGGCATTCCTGCAATCTTGCGGCAAACTTAAACGAGTGTGCCGGCACCACGCGGTCGTCGTGGTCGGCCGTGGTGACGAGTGTTGCCGGATAATGCGTGCCGGGTTTCAGTGTGTGCAGCGGTGAGTAGCCGAGCAGATAGCGGAACATCTCGGGGCTGTCGGCACTTGTTCCGTAGTCGGGAGCCCAGTTCCACCCAATCGTGAACTTGTGGTAGCGCAGCATGTCCATAACTCCCACGTCGGCTATGCACACCTTGTAGAGGTCGGGCCGCTGCGTGAGGCAAGCCCCAACAAGCAGTCCGCCGTTGCTGCCGCCCTTTATGGCGAGGTGGTCGCGGTCGGTGTATTTGTTGGCAATGAGATATTCGGCAGCGGCTATGAAGTCGTCAAACACGTTCTGTTTCTGCATCTTCGTGCCTGCCAGATGCCATTCTTCGCCATATTCGCCGCCTCCGCGCAACACTGCGTTGACGTAGATTCCGCCACGTTCAAGGAATGGCAGGTAGCCCGTTGAGAACGCCGGCGGATAGGAAACGTTGAAGCCTCCGTAGCCATAGAGCAGCAACGGATTCTTGCCGTTGAGTTTGATGCCCTTCTTATAGGTTATGAAGAGCGGTGCGCGTGTGCCGTCCTTGCTGGTATAGAACACCATTTCGCTCTTGTATTTCGACAGATCGAACTTGATTTTCGGTGCTGCATAGAGCGTGCTCTTGCCGCTTGCGAGGTCGTAGCTGTATATGGCGGTGGGCACGGTGTAGGATGTGAACGAGTAGAAACATTCGCCGCGCTTGCGCTTTCCGCTCACATAGGCAGTGCCAACAGACGGCAGTTCAATCTCGGAAAGGCGTTTGCCGTCGAGCGAATGCACATATATGTGGCTGCAGTTGTCGCGGGTGTATTTCAGAATCATCTTGCCTCCGATTACCTGAGCCGACTCCAGCACGTCGCCGGTTTCGGGCACCAGTTCGGTCCAGTCGTTGTAACCCGGACGCTTCAGGTTTGCCACCATGAGCCGGTAGCGCGGTGCTCCGGCGTTGGTGAGCACTATTATGCTGTCGCCCATCACGTCAACCGTGGAGTAGGAATAGTCGGGCTGCGACGTCATCTGGACAAACTGCGAGTCGCTCTGCCGCAAGTCTCTCACATAAAGGTTGTTTCCTGCGGCCATACCGCTCTCATAGAGAAACATCACGCGCTCATCCTCGTCGGTCGAAACTCCGTAGAATCGCAACGGATAGGAGGGGTTCTGATAGAACAGGCGGTCGTCGCTCTGGGGCGTGCCCATGCGGTGATAATACACCTTGTTCACCTCGTTCTTCGACGATGTTTCCTTGCCTTTCTCGGGAGCATCGTAGGCACTGTAATAGAATCCGTCGCCCTGCCAGGTCACGCCCGTGAACTTGGCCCACAATATATGGTCGGGCAGGTCGCGGCCAGTGGCCACATCCTTCACATAAATCTCTTCCCAGTCGCTTCCGCTGCGCGAGATTACATAGGCCATGTATTTGCCGTTGTTTGAAAACGAGATGTCTTTCAGCGCCACCGTGCCGTCGTCGCTGAGCGCGTTGGGGTCGAGCCACACCCGCTGATCGCCTCCCGGGCGGTTCATCTGGTAGAGCACGCTCTGGTTCTGAAGCCCGTTGTTGCGGTAGATATACCACTTGCCGTTCTCCTCGAAAGGCATGCCTATCTTCTCATAGTTCACTATTTCCTTGTAGCGTTTGAGTATCGCGTCGCGGAACGGAATCTTCTTCAGATACTCGCTCGTGAGCGCATTCTCCTCCTCCACCCATTTGGCGGTGGCCGCACTGGTGTCGTTTTCAAGCCATCGGTAGGGATCGGCCACCTTGGTGCCGAAATAGTCGTCAACCACGTCAACCTTGGCCGTGGCCGGATAGTGTATCTGCGCCTCGGCGGCAGACGCTGCAAGCAGCGATGCCGCTGCCATTACAAAATGTTTCATAACCTATAGTTTTGCTGTTACGAAGCCAAAGTTATCCAATTTCGACGAAACTGGCAAGATTATACGCCAATAAGTGACGGTTTGCAGCAAAATGCCGTCATTGTGCGCTCGCAGCCCCTTGCCGTGCGGCACTTCACGCGATTAGTGACGGTGAAAAAGTCACTTACCCCCCCCCGTCGCCCGGAAATCGGGTGCAAAATGACGTTATGTGCGCAAATTTGTGTAATTTCGCGCCATATAACATACACTGGATGAAAGAATTTGTAATATCAGAAGTCAAGGCAGAAACAGCCGTTCTCGTGGGTTTGATAACCAAAGACCAGGACGAGGCAAAGACAAAGGAATATCTCGACGAACTCGAATTTCTCGCCGACACGGCAGGAGCCGTAACGGTGAAACGCTTCACCCAGCGCGTGGGAGGCCCGAGCGCAGTGACCTATGTGGGGTCGGGAAAGCTCCTTGAAATACGCGACTACATAAAGGCAGAGGAAGATGCCGAACGGCCCGTGGGCATGGTGATTTTCGACGACGAACTGTCGGCAAAGCAGATACGCAACATCGAGAAGGAACTGGGCGTGAAGATACTCGACCGCACATCGCTCATTCTCGACATCTTCGCCATGCGTGCGCAGACAGCAGCGGCCAAGACGCAGGTGGAGCTGGCACAATACCGCTACATGCTGCCGCGACTGCAACGCCTGTGGACGCACCTTGAGCGCCAGGGCGGCGGCTCGGGTTCGGGCGGCGGAAAGGGAAGCGTGGGTTTGCGCGGCCCTGGCGAGACGCAGCTCGAAATGGACCGACGCATCATTCTTAACCGCATGAGCCTGCTGAAAGAGCGGCTCGCCGAGATTGACAAGCAGAAAACCACGCAGCGCAAGAACCGTGGGCGGCTCATACGCGTGGCTCTCGTGGGCTACACCAACGTGGGCAAATCTACGATAATGAACCTTCTGGCCAAGAGCGAGGTGTTTGCCGAGAACAAACTGTTTGCCACGCTCGACACTACGGTGCGCAAGGTGGTGGTGGAAAACCTTCCGTTCCTGCTCGCCGACACCGTGGGCTTCATACGCAAGCTGCCCACCGACCTCGTTGACTCGTTCAAGTCGACGCTCGACGAGGTGCGCGAGGCCGACATGCTGCTGCATGTTGTTGACATCTCGCACCCCGACTTCGAGGAGCAGATAAACGTGGTGGAAAACACTCTGAAAGACCTCGGCTGCGCCGACAAGCCCTCGATGATTGTCTTCAACAAGATAGACAACTACCAATGGACAGAAAAAGAGGAGGACGACCTCACGCCGCCCACACGCGAGAACATCTCGCTCGACGACCTGAAACGCACATGGATGGCACGCATGGACGAGAACTGCATGTTTATCTCGGCACGCGAGAAGCTCAACATCGACGAATTCCGCAACACTATATATAAAAAGGTGCGCGAACTGCATGTACAGAAATATCCCTACAACGATTTCCTCTACAACGACATCGACACTGAGCAGCAGGACGTGTAAAACCATACGGGTGTTTTTAGGTGGGTTCTATAAATTCCCACCGCAAAACAAGAGTTAATATAACGGGTTGCGTTTTGTCATCTTGCGGTCTCTTTTCGGTCCAATTCGTCTGCTCGTTCAGTCGTATAGCCCGCTATACTCCTTCACTCGCAGACAAATTGTCCTCGAAAACAGCCTCGCAATCCGACAAAGCCAATTTATAGAACCCACCTTTAAATACTGTAACATTAAAATAAACTCACATGACATTCAGCAATTTTTTGGCCTCTGCCGCCATTGTCCTCGGAGTTGGTTTCGCCACCAACGCGTCGGCCTACGGCTATGAGACCGTGAAAGGCGACCCGTCGGCAACGCGCATCTACACGCTGCCCAACGGACTGAAAGTGTATCTCTCGGTGAACAAGGAGAAGCCGCGCATTCAGACTTACATAGCCGTGCGCACCGGTTCGCGCAACGACCCTGCCGAAACAACCGGTCTGGCACACTATCTTGAGCACCTCATGTTCAAGGGCACGCTGCAGTTCGGCACCACCGACGCTGCAAAAGAAAAACCCTATCTCGACGACATAGAACGCCGCTACGAGCACTACCGCACTGTAACCGACCCCGCAACACGCAAGCAACTCTACCATGAGATTGACTCGGTGTCGCAGATTGCGGCCAAGTATTTCATTCCTAACGAATACGACAAGCTCATGTCGTCGATAGGAGCAATAGGCACAAACGCCTACACCAGCAACGACATAACGTGCTATGTGGAGGACATCCCGGCCAACGAGGTGGACAACTGGGCAAAGATTCAGGCCGACCGTTTCCAGAACATGGTGATACGCGGGTTCCACACCGAGCTTGAAGCCGTGTATGAGGAATACAACATGGGACTTACGAGCGATTTCAGAAAGGAATGGGCAGCACTCGGAGCGAAGATGTTTCCCAACCATCCCTACGGCACACAAACGACAATAGGTACGCAGGAACATCTGAAAAACCCGTCGATAACCAATATCAAGAACTATTTCCACAAGTATTATGTGCCCAACAACGTGGCTATATGTATGGCCGGCGACCTAGACCCCGACAAGACAATGGCCACAATCGACCGCTATTTCGGATCGTGGAAAGGCTACGGCGAGGTGCAGTATCCGCAATATGCACCCGTGGCCGACCTCACCGCGCCTACCGACACCACCGTTGTGGGCCAGGAGGCAGCCAACGTAGTGATAGGATGGCGCTTCGACGCAGCCAAGGCGGCACAGATTGACACCCTGGAACTTGTGAACGGCATCCTGAGAAACGGTAAGGCCGGACTGTTTGACCTTGACATCAACCAGCCGCTGAAATGCCAATATGCAGAAGCCGACCTCACCACGATGCGCGACTACTCGCAGTTTATCCTCATCGGAATGCCCAACGAGGGGCAGACCCTGCAGGAGGTGCGCGACATAATGCTTGCCGAGGTGGAGAAACTCAAGCGCGGCGAGTTTGAAGAAGGTCTTGTGAAGGCCGTGCTCAACAACGAGAAGCTGAAATATCTGCGCTCGCTCGACAACAACAGCGACCGCGCCGACCGCTGCGTTGACGCTTTCATAAACGGAGTGGAATGGAAAGATGCCGTGGAGAAGCTCGACCGCATGGCGAAAATAACCAAGCAGGAAATCGTGGACTTCGCCCGCAAGCACCTCGGCAACGGCTATGTGGTGGTGTACAAGCAACAGGGCACCGACACAACAGAAAAGAAAATAGAGAAACCGCAAATCACTCCCATTCCGGCCAACCGCGAACTGCAGAGCAAGTATGTGGCCGACATCGCCAATTCGAAGGTTGACCCGATACAACCGCAGTTTGTCGATTTCAAGAACGATTTCACTCAGACCAAGACAAAGAACTCGTTGCCCGTCTACTACATACAGAACAAGGAGAACGGGCTGTTCTCGCTCTATTTCAGCTACGACTTCGGCGAGACGGCAAACAAGTGGCTGTCCTACGCCTCCGACTATCTCGACTATATAGGCACGGCAAAACTCACGGCTGCTCAGGTGAAGAAGCGTTTCTATGAACTTGCGTGCAGTTATGGCATAAGCGTGGGCGAAACACGCACCACGGTGTCGCTCACCGGCCTAAACGAGAACATGAAACCGGCACTCGCACTGCTCGAAGACTTGCTCAACAATGCCAAGGCCGACAAGGAAGCCTACAAGAAATATGCCGATGCCATGTTGAAGAGCCGCAAAGACAACAAGGCCAACCAGCGTGCCAACTACGCTGCACTGAGATCATACGGTTTCTACGGCAAATACAACACCTACCGCAACATTCCCGACAGCACCGAACTGGTGAATGCCGACCCGAGCACGCTCACCGGCATGCTCGCCAAACTCGCCGGCTACAAGCACCGCGTGATGTATTACGGCCCCATGGCCGAGAAGGATTTCGTGGCATTCATCAACAAGAACCACCGCACGGCAAAGGCTCCGGCCGACTGTCCGGCGGGAAAGGAATACCGATACACGCGCACCAACGGCAACGAGATTCTGCTCGCACCCTACGATGCAAAGAACATCTACATGTCGCAATACTGCAACGAGGGCAAGAAATGGAACGCCGACGAGCAGCCCACCGTGGAACTCTTCAATGAATATTTCGGCGGAGGCATGAACGGCGTGGTGTTCCAGGAGCTCCGCGAGACACGCGGCCTTGCCTACAATGCATACGCAGAGTTCTCTACTCCGGCCAAGAAAGACCTCGACGACATGGCCTACACACACATTATAACGCAGAACGACAAGATGCTTGACTGCGTGCGCACGTTCCATGAGATACTCGACAGCATACCGCAGTCGCAGAAAGCGTTCGACCTTGCCAAGCAAGCACTCCTGAAGCGCATCGCTTCGGCACGCACCACAAAGGCCAACATCTTCTTCGCCTACCTCTCAGCACAGAAACTCGGCATCGACTACGACATCAACCGCAAGGTGTATGAGGAGGTTCCGGCACTCACTCTCGGCGACATTGTGAAGTTTGAGAAGCAGAACATGGCCAACAAGCAGTGGCGATACATGATTTTGGGCAACGAGAACGACCTCGACATGAAGGCTCTTGAGAAAATAGCGCCAGTGAAACGAGTGTCAACCGAAGAGATATTCGGATATTAAGTGACGATAAAAAAAATAACTTGGTACGATTTGAGAAGGGGCATGACCTGCATTGGCGGGACATGCCCCTTTTGTTGTTGCCCATTTCATCGGTTTTAGGTATTGCACACGATTGCGAAACGCACTAATTTTGCGTTCAAGAAACAATCAGAAAAAGCATACAGTTATGACACAGGCAGAAGCTACACCCATAGACATGAAGGTGCTTATGAACCACATCTACGAATATAAGAAAGGTGTGCGGCGCATGGTGCTGTTCACATTCAACAAGAAATATGAGAGCGCGGCCACACGCCGGCTCGAAAGCCAGAACATAAGCTACATCATACAGCCTATCGGCAACGACCGGCTCAACCTGTTCTTCGGCCGCAAGGAATGCCTCGACGCAATACGCCTCATCGTGACCCGTCCTCTAAACGAACTTACACCCGAGGAAGACTTCATTCTTGGCGCAATGCTGGGCTACGACATCTGCATGCAATGCGAACGCTACTGCGAGCGCCGCAACCGTTGCAGGCAGTGCCGCGAAGCATGAAATGGCGCGGCCGATGCAGTTGGTGCACACCGCTATTACAAAGTCCTCAACTGCCGCCAATACTGATTACAGAAATGAACAGAGCGACGTTAAAATCTTACGATTTTTTAGTTTAACCCAGTTTTTTACTGATTCCTACCATAAAGTAGGCGGTTTATTGATTAAATTTGCACACAACCTCTTTTATTCATATCTTTGCATCAGAAAAATTTAAGGACAGAATAATTAGAGAGTTAAGTTCCTCTTTCAGCCACCGGGAGAGCCTCTCAGACGAAAGGCAATCCCGGCGGCGAAAAGAAGACAACGCCACAGCAAATTGTCTGGTGCAGACGCAAGCCTCACCGAAGACAGAAAAAGGGCAATTAGAGAGAACAAGAATTTTGCATAATAAATAAAGATAGATTACGTTTCATACACATTCAAGCAATGTTTTATTCAGAAAAAGCATTAAGGTTAATATCATTACTTTCACACAGCGGTGGGATTTAAGTTAATGAAAGAATTTTGTTGTTGATTAATACGTTTTCGAGAGAAAATTTTAGTCCGACGGGTCATAGTGATATGTTCCCGTCTTTTTTTATGCCTACGCGCCAACCGCCTGGTCGCGAAGCGTTGGTGCAGGCCCATTTCGATATGGAAAATTTTGCCGTTAGCGCATTTTCAGCTAACTTTGCACAACAGTTTCCGCACCATACGGAAACATATCAACCCAAGAAACAATCAACCGACTATGAGAATAGGAATAATCGTGGCGATGGAAAAGGAGTTTGCCCAGCTGCAGACCCTCGCCGAAGACAAGCGCACGCAGCACTGCAACGGGCGCGATTTTGTGCTCGGACGCATTGGCAACAACGAAGTGGTGATGCAGCAATGCGGCATAGGCAAGGTGAACGCGGCAGTGGGCGCGGTGGAGATGATTGATGCCTTCAAGCCCGACCTTGTAATATCTACCGGCGTGGCAGGCGGTGCCGACACTCGCCTGAACGTGGCCGAAGTGGTGGTGAGCACCGAATGCCGCTACCACGACGTGTATTGCGGCGAGGAATGTGCCTACGGACAGGTGCTCGGAATGCCCGAAGCGTTTGCATCAGACAAGGCACTCGTTGACAAAGCCCTGTCGCTCGACTGCGCAACACGCGTGAATGCCGGACTGATAGTAACCGGCGACTGGTTTGTGGACAGCCGCGAGAAGATGCAGTCGATACTCGACAAATTTCCGAAGGCAATGGCCGTGGACATGGAGAGCTGCTCGATAGCGCATACATGCCACACGCGTGGCGTGCCGTTCATAAGTTTCCGCATAATAAGCGACATCCCGCTGAAGGACAACAAGGCACAGATGTATTTCGATTTCTGGGCACGCATGGCCGAAGGGTCGTTTGAGGTGACAAAGGCTTTCCTTGCCTCGCTGTAAAAAGGAATACCACATTGCATTGAAAACAACAAAAGAAAGATATGGAAAAGATACCAAGTTTCACAATCAACCACAACCGCCTGCTGCGTGGCATATATGTATCGCGCAAGGACGACATCTGCGGCAATGTGGTAACAACGTTCGACATTCGTATGAAAGAGCCCAACCGCGAGCCCGCACTGCATCCGGGTGCGCTTCACACAATAGAACATCTTGCAGCCACATATCTGCGTAACGACGCCGAATGGAAGGACCGTATAGTGTATTGGGGGCCTATGGGATGCCTCACGGGCAACTATCTGCTCATGCGCGGCGACCTGCAACCGGCCGACATCGCCAATCTTATGAAGCGCACCTTTGCCTTTGTGGCCGACTTCGAAGGCGAGATACCCGGAGCTGCACCCAAAGACTGCGGCAATTGGCTGCTGCACGACCTGCCAATGGCACGATGGGAAGCACGCAAGTATCTCACCGAGGTGCTCGAATGCCTCACCGAAGAGAATATGAACTATCCCACGCAAGACTGACAGTGGTTTATGGCAGAAACACAACGGGGGCATGTCGCTGATGCGACACGCCCCCGTTGGTTTTATGTAGTAGTGCTTCAGAGCTTGAAACGGTAGCCTGCGCTGAATGCAAGCACCTGATTTCTCGTTCCCGACACGTCGGCCTTGCTTATGGTTTGAAGCAATCCCACATTGTAACGCACATCGAGTATTACATTGCAATATTCATAGGATATGCCGATAGGTATTGCCACATCCATTGCTCGGGCATCTATCTTTGTGTCAACTTTCTCGGGCGTGCCGTAGGTGACATTGCCGGCTTCGTCGCGCGTGAAATCGCTTGTGGTGTATTCAGTCTTGGCGTTTACGTTGAAGCCGAGCTGTACGCCCAGCTTAACGGCAAGGTTTTGCGCCAAATAGCAGCTCACGAACAACGGCACATTAATGTAGTCGAGCTTTGTGGAGGCATCGCTGAAGCCCTTATACTTGCTGGTTTTTCCGCCCTCGGTGAGTATGGAGTTGTTTGAATAACGGCATCCCTGCTGCGAATAGCTGGCTCCTATTGAAAATGCCACACTCGGCAATGCCTGCCATTCAAGGTCGAATCCGGCGAGCAGTCCGGCCTTCATCTTTGCAGTGTTTTCAACTGTTTCGCCTTCGGAAAAGCTGTATATCGCATCGCCTTTATTGTTGGACAGGTTAAGCCCGACGCGCGGAATGACCGAGAAAGTGCCCATAGCGGGTTGGGCAGATGCTAACGTTGCCGAAAGAAGCAAAGCCATCAACAACAATTTAACCTTCATATTTATCCTCCTTGTTTTGTTGTTTTGCAATATTATTATTGCGGGGAAGCATTTAGTTGTCTTGCTTACAAGACAACAGAACCCCTCCCCAACATTATTATAAACGCTGCAGTGCCGTTATTATTGCATTGCAACACATTTTCATTTTCACAAAAAAGCCCGCGCCGCAGTGCCTTAACGGGGCAACCGCAGCGCGGGTTGTATGATGTCGCAGCACTTATGGCCGGCATTGCCAGCACGTCAGCAGCTGCAAAACTCGTTGACATTATTCTTTGTTGGCACGCTTGCGCTCCTGATGATCGAGTATGACCTTGCGCATGCGCATGCTCTTCGGAGTTACTTCGACAAGCTCGTCCTCCTTTATATATTCGAGGCATTCCTCCAGACTCATCACAGTCTTGGGAATTACGCGGGCCTTCTCGTCGCTTCCGCTGGCACGCACGTTGGTGAGCTGTTTGGCCTTTGTAACGTTCACCACAAGGTCGTTGTCGTGCACATGCTCGCCGATTACCTCACCATAATACACTTCTTCGCCCGGATCGATGAAGAATTTGCCACGGTCTTGCAGTTTGTCGATACTGTAAGCATAGGCTGTGCCCGTTTCGAGGGCTATTATCGAACCGTTGAGACGGCGCTGTATCTCGCCCTTGTAAGGCTGGTATTCCTTGAAGCGGTGAGCCATTATGGCCTCGCCCTGGCTTGCGGTGAGCACGTTGGTGCGCAGTCCGATGATGCCGCGCGAAGGAATGTCGAACTCGATGTCAACACGTTCGCCCATTGTCTGCATCGAAGTCATCTCGCCCTTGCGGCGTGTCACCATGTCAATCATCTTCGAAGAGAACTCCTCGGGAACGTTGATTGTGAGTTCCTCGATAGGTTCGCACTTCACGCCGTCGATTTCCTTGTAGATAACCTGCGGCTGACCCACCTGCAACTCATAGCCCTCGCGGCGCATTGTCTCGATAAGAACCGAGAGGTGCAGCACTCCACGTCCGCTGACAATCCACTTGTCGGTGGTGTCCTCAAACGGTCTTACGCGCAGTGCGAGGTTTTTCTCGAGCTCCTTCTGCAAGCGGTCGTTTACGTGGCGTGATGTTACAAACTTGCCTTCCTTGCCGAAGAAAGGCGAGTCGTTTATGGTGAAGAGCATGCTCATCGTGGGTTCGTCGATTGCAATGGGCGGCAGCGGCTCGGGATTTTCGAAGTCGCAAATGGTGTCGCCAATCTCAAAACGCTCCAGACCTACGATTGCGCAGATGTCGCCGGAGTGCACCTCGGGCACCTTTTTCTGTCCCATTCCCTCAAACACATGCAGTTCCTTTATGCGTGTCTTCTCCACTGTTCCGTCGCGGTGGGCAATGGTTGTGTTCATGCCTTCGGTGAGAGTTCCACGGTGAACGCGTCCCACAGCTATACGGCCGGTGTAGCTTGAATAGTCGAGCGAGGTGATGAGCAACTGCGGAGTGCCCTCAAGCACTTTCGGAGCGGGTATCACCTCGACGATTTTGTCGAGCAAGTAATCGATGTTGTCGGTAGGGTTCTTCCAGTCTTCAGCCATCCATCCGTTCTTTGCCGAACCGTAAACCACGGGGAAATCGAGCTGGTCTTCGGTGGCGTTGAGCGAGAACATGAGGTCGAACACCATTTCATACACCTCCTCAGGACGGCAGTTTGGCTTGTCAACCTTGTTCACCACGACAATGGGCTTGAGGCCTATCTGCAAGGCTTTCTGCAAGACGAAACGTGTCTGCGGCATCGGGCCTTCGAAAGCATCGACGAGCAGAATGCACCCGTCGGCCATGTTGAGCACGCGCTCAACCTCTCCTCCGAAATCGGAGTGTCCCGGAGTGTCAATGATGTTTATCTTTGTTCCTTTCCAGTTGATTGACACATTCTTTGAAAGGATTGTTATTCCTCGTTCGCGTTCCAAGTCGTTGGAGTCCAAAACCTGTCCGCTGTTATCCTGACCTTCCCGGAAAAGCTTTCCCGCCAGCATCATCTTGTCCACAAGTGTGGTCTTGCCATGGTCGACATGGGCAATAATCGCAATGTTCCTAATGTCTTGCATTTATCTATACCTTAAAAAAACTGGATGCAAAGTTACGAATATTAATCCACATTCGGCACTCGACACATATTATTTTATTGTTTTAAAACGGTTTAGACTGTATGCCTACATGCCATTGGCGTGTTTATTCTGTAAAAATAAGTTAATTTAACAGTAAAACACCAGAGTCAGAACAAGTTTACGGGGAAAAAGTGGTAACTTTGCATCCGCATTTAGCAAAACATCATATTTTAAACACCAAAAAGTTCTATGTATTTAGATCAAGCAAAAAAACAAGAGATCTTTGGACAATACGGAAAGTCTAACACTGATACTGGCTCGGCAGAGAGTCAGATAGCATTGTTCTCATACCGTATTTCCCATTTGACGGAACATCTTAAGAAGAACCGTAAAGATTATACTACCGAACGTTCACTTACCCAGTTGGTAGGAAAACGCCGCGCATTGCTCAACTACCTGTACGACCGCGACATCAACCGCTACCGTGCAATCATCAAGGCTCTTGGCCTGCGCAAGTAATGCAAAGCAAAGCTTAAGAAACACAAATCCCGGACACCGCAAAGATGTCCGGGATTTTTTTTGCACCTATATTTTCAGCACGAAGACAAACCCTGCAACAACACACCATACTATTGTTGCCTCGATATAAAAATCTATTGGCGGCTTTCATCTGACACAAATAATAACAAAAAAAATCTCCGCAACGGGCAGAAGCCGCGCTGCGGAGATTTCATTTTACAGTTGCCGGACAAGAGTCCGTGCCACTTTCATTATTTCACAACCACCTTGCTTGTGGTGTTGCCAACCTTTACAAGGTAGAGGCCAGACTTCAATGCTATTGTTGCATTGCTTGTCACGATGCCCTGGAAAGCCGTTGCACCTGCTGCGGTGTAAACTTTCACGGCTGCACCGTTGGCACCGAGAACCTTGACGCAGCCCTTGCCTGCAGCAACGCCTACGAGACCGTTGTCGGCAGTATTGATGCCCACAGTGCCCACCGAAGCGGTGTTGGAGAGACCAGAGTCGCCAGTTGCGTAAGAAACAATCACATTGTAGGTGTGGTATCCGTCGCCCACGTTGGCATCGGTGTAAGAAGTTGTCTTGGAGTCAAGCTTCTTGATGAGCTTGCCGTCGCGGTAAACGTTGTAGCCAATCACCTTCAAAGCAGCAGTGCGATAGGTGAAGTCGTCGACACCAAACCAAGAAGGCTCGTAGCCGTAAGAGGTAGTAGAACCTGTGCTTGTGTGAACCACAGCCACATATTTTGCTCCCTCGGGAACGTCAACGCTGAACTTGGTCCAGTTGCAGGTTGCCTCAAGATTCTCTTTCAGTTTAACAAACGAGTTAACATTGTTGTCGTCCTCAGAGTAGTAAACGTCGAATGTCTCGGGACCACCGTTGGGACTGGTCACCCCTGCGTTAATCTCGTCGCTCGGAGAGAATGCGTAGAACGACACAGTCTGCTCCTCACCCGAGAGTTCGGGAGTGATGAGCCAGTCGCTTGTAGCCGTACCTGTGTCGATTGTTGCGCTGCTGCTTGCCATATACTGCTTGCCGCTGTGTGCGCCGAAGATTGATGCGAACTGATCGAGAATGCTTCCCGACAGGCCGGATGTTGCATACGGGTTGAACACAACATACGACATCGGATCGCCCATGCCCTGGAATGTAATGCCGCCGAAGGTGTAGGTGGCAGCCTTGTCGCCATCGTAGAGAGTCCAGTCGCCTACCTTTGTAGAAGCAAACGGGTCGTAGTTATCGAATGTTTCAGTCACCTCTGCATTATCGGTTTCTTTCTCGCTCCATGTGAGCACGGCATCGTCGCCGCTCTTGGTAGCTGCCAAGTCGTCAACAGAAGGCAGTGACGAGAATGTCACGTCAACCACCGACTCATCGGTAACGTTGTTGTCCTGAAGCTGGTCGGCATCCCATTCCACCTCGCCATAGGTAACGAAGCTCTTCTCGTTGAGACTGGGAGTGTAGGCAAACTCATACTCTTTAGTGTCGCCAGAAGCAAGAGCTTCTGTCTCCTCCTGTGTTTCCACGAGCTTGTTATTTACATAAGCCTTCACCTTGTAGTTGTTGGCTGCGGCAAGACCGAGGTTGCGCACCTTAACAACGATGTTGGCACTCTTGCCAGCCTGAGCTCTAACGGGAACGTCGAGCGAAGCCTCGAGGTTGTTGTTTACGGCATCGAAAACGCGCACCTGGTCGATGTTTATTGTCGTTTCCTCGCTTTCAGCCTCGAAATAGGGGCACAGATAGCCGTTTGTGATGCCTGCCGTAGAGAACTCGGTAAGGTCGAACGATGCGGTGCGCCATCCTTCGCTGCCTTCGAGCGAAGAGTAGTCAACGCTGCCCACGGGCAACATTGTCTGTCCGTTGCGCTTTACATAAACGTTGATTTTGCCGTCGCTGCCCGGATAAGCATAGTATGTGAACGAGAGTGTCGGGTTGGCTGCGTTGCTTACGTCAACCTTCGGACCGTCGAGACGAGCCGATGTAGCCTGGTTGGAGGGTACGAAATAGATAGAACCATTGTCGCCGTCAGACGAAGAAGTGGAAAGTCCGAAGCGTCCGGCATAGCTGGAAGCAATGGCCCACGGCCCCTTGGTAAGCGAGCTGTTGCTGAATGATTCCTCGTAAGGCAGGCTGTAAGCGCCGCCCACAACGAATGTCTCTACGCGGGCATAGTCGCTGGTTGCAAGTGTGTCGGCAGGAGTGTTGGTCTGCGCGTAAACCACATACTGCAGCAAGCTCTGTGCTCCTTCATAAGAAATGCCGCTCACTGTGAGAGAGTTAGTCGTAAGACCTGTTCCGCCGCTAACCTCCTGCAGATAGCCGTAGTAGAGGTTGTAAACACTGTAATAAAGTGCCGATGTGTCTACATAACCGCCGTGTGCACCGTCTTTCTCGGTAATCGGATCCCATGTGAAGGTAGCCGTTCCGTCGAGGTTGTCATATCCTCTGAAATTGGTGGGAGCCTTCGGAGTGTCCACACCCACATATACTGTGGTCTTGGCTTCCTCGCTGCGATACTCGTTGGCAGTAACAACCACCGAGTAAGGATGCTCGCCGGTAGTTACGGTTTCATCCTGCCACTCTATGGCCTCGCCCGGAGTGGGACTAGTGTAAGTCTTTATCGCGTCAGAAGTGTTGTCGCGGTAAATCTGCACTTTGGTTATCGATGTAAGCGCAGAACCGTTCACGGTCTTTGTAGGAACGGTGAACTTTACCTTAGAACTTACAGCGCCCTTTGCGCCAACTTCAACAACAAGGTCGGAAACCTTGGCCGGACGCATGCCCTCGGCAGATGCCTCAGTAACCTTGACACCGCTCAGAATGAGGTAGCCGCGCTCCTTGCTGGTGCAGTGGAAACCTATGCGGTAGTTGCCAGAAGTGCTCGGTGTGAAGGTGCCGTTGAGCACTGTGGGCTGCAACGAACCACTCCATGAAAGCTGGGCATTGACTGTTGTTTCGGGAATGACCGTTGCATATTCCGACGGATCGTCACCTGTACCGTAACCAACAGATATAAGTTGCAGACCGTTGCCTGCATAGAATGCGCTTGAAGCAATCTGATAGGTCGTACCAGCTGTGAGTTGCAGCGGTGGAGACACTACCCAGTCGTCGGCAACCTGTTTCTGGCTGCTGCCGTCATACACCATGAAATTACCGAGACTAGCATCGTAGCCCCATGTAATTCCGTCGTTGTTCTTGTCCTCCACTGTCCAGACATTGTTCTGAAGATCGCTCTTCCAGGTGTTCCAGATTTCAGTGAACGGGATTTCGTACGGTGTCGCCGTCGACGCGGTCTGTGCGCTTGCCGGTGTCTGCAGCATGGCCGAAGCAGCCAGCAACCCAGTGCAGAGCGCATAAAATCTTTTTCCCATAATTTTTAATTGATTTGTTTTTTGGCCTTTTTTTGATGTGTGCTTGCCGCCAGCAGGTTATCCCGGCATGGCGGCAAGCCGCACAATCTTACCTTTAAATTTATATAATGCTCTCTAATTTCCTTTTGCGCGGTGCGCTATCACTTGTTTATAAATTTGCGTCCGCCCTTTACAACGATGCCCTTGACATTGTCGTTGACACGCTGACCGGCGATGTTGAACGCGCGGTTGTCGGCATTCTTCACGTCGGCTTTAATGCCTTCGATGGCAGAATACACGTCCTCGCCCTGGAACACCACGATGGGCTTTGTTGAATTAACGCCGTGCACACCTATAATGTTGTACTCGCACTTGCGTGTCTTCACGTCGGCAGGAAGCTCGTCGCACACAAAACGTGCAATGGCAATGCCATATTCGGCATAGGTCTGATAGTCAACCGAAACGCTCTTCACCCAGTCTGCGCCACCCACGAGAGTATAGTTGGCGTTGCCTTCGGCATCTTTCCAATCGCTGTTGAGCGAAAGTACGGCACCGGCAAACTGGTTCTGCGTGTCGGCCACGGCCTGGCAGCTCGTTCCCGAGTCGCTCACCTTCACGATGCCATAGTTTCCGTCACCGTCAAGATAGGGGTTGCAGTAGTCGTACATGGCCGAGAATGTTGTGCGCAATGCCACATTGTCGTCGCCATAGAGGTTTATGTAGGCAGCGTTTCCGCTCTCGTCGTTCCATGTTCCCATTGCCGGTTCCATGTTCTCGAAGTAGTAGGGCACGCGGCTGAGTGTGATGCCTGCATTTACACCGTCCTGATTGAAGCCATAAACAACAACCGAGAAAGGTTCGTCGATGATGAATCCCTTGGCCTTTCCGTCAACCTTTTGTGTGAAAACGAGGTTGAACGAGTTGAAATATACGTCGCCGCTGCGCATGCTACCAATGTCGCGCACGCTGTCGGCCGTGCAGGTAAGTTCTGCCAACACCTTCTCTCCCGGAATCTTCGTACCGTTTTCCAAGGTTTTAATGTCACGCACAACCATCTTCAGTTCCTTGCCAGTAGCAATCGGGTCATACTCCGTTGAAACGGCCTGCATGAATATATCTTCCACCCACAACGGTGCCATCGGCTTCGGATAATTCTGGTAGACACCCGTGCAGGTGTATGTCTTGCCACCGTTTGCAAATGTACCTGTTCCGTAAAGGTAATCCGATGACAGTGCTCCTACGGCCACAACGCTCACATGGTCGTCGGTAAATCCAACGGGCTGCACGCGTCGTCCGGCCTGGTCTTCGCCGCTCATTATGCGCGTATAATAATAAGGTGAAGCATATTCGTTGCCGTTGCCCCAATACTCGTTGTCTTCACAGAGTGTGAAAGAGTCGGTGGCGCACACTATTGTGGGGGCTGCATCTCGGCCGTTGAAGGTGCTGCGCAGATAGAAATTGCCGTCGGCATCAGAATAGTAAGCGTCGCTGCTCTTGCCTGTGCGGTCATACGAGGTGCATTCGCCATACCAATCATACGTATTCTGGTGCCAATACACCTGATTGGTGCCGGTTGTCACCTTCTTGAACTTGATAAACTGAAACGGCGGAACTACCGCATACGACGATCCCCAAAGCTGGCCGAAGCGGTCGTAACCTTGGAACAGCATGCCTTCGGGATTTGCATAATAAACCGATTTTGCCTCGGCACGTGCCGGAGCAGCCTTTGCTTTCACGCCGAGAGATGCCACAGCGCGCGCATCAAACTTGTGATTACAGAAATTGCGCACTCCGTCGGCAAACGGCTGGGCACTAATTCCCACTGAAACCGCCGTGAATGCGACGGTCAGGAGTAAAGATTTTTTCATAAAGCGATATAGTTAATATACAAAAGCTAATTAATTTTCTGCAAACTTAACTATATTTTGTTTTATCCACAAATAAATATTGACTTTTGTTTCAACAAATTCTTCGTTTTTTACAAATCAAAAGCTACAGTTGCACATTTGCAACAAAATGTGAAGCTCACGCTAAGTGCGGCACACATGCAACCTCACCCCAAAACTACTTGTTTGAGAACCGCCGTGCACAACGCCAAACAAGCGTTTGAAATGCCCGCCATGCAACAAAATAGTAACGTTAACAAGAGTTAATGGCCGTCAAAGAAATGGTGCCACATACGTTTCTTTATTGTATTAGCACCACATACGACGAAACTATAACGACAAAAAAACAACAAACGGCAATGAATACTCCAAACACAAAAATCCCTACATTTATTATAAAGGCCACACTCGCCATGCTGATGGCCATAATGCCGATGATGGCCACACAGGCACAGAAATCAGCCGGAAAATATATTGTGAAAGGCACCGTGACCGACTCTCTCAACAACGAATCCGAACAATATGCCACGCTGCGCATTACTGCCGACAACCACCCCGACACACTTGCAATACTGGCAGTAACCGATAACCGGGGCGCATTCAGCATAAACCTCGCGAAAGCCGGCAGCTACACGCTCTCCGTCAACGCCGTTGGTCGCAAACCGCTCACACGCCGTTTCACCGTAAGCAGCTCCACGCCAACGGCCAACCTCGGCACTCTGCACGTCAGCGACATCAGTGAAACGATAAGAGGAGTGGAAGTTGTGGCACAAAAGCCGCTCGTCAAAGCCGATATCGACAAGATTGAATATTCCGTAGAAGATGATCCCGACTCAAAGACAAACAACATTCTCGAGATGTTGCGCAAGGTGCCGTTGGTGACAGTTGACGGCGACGAGACCATAAAGGTAAACGGCAGCGAGAAATTCAAGGTGTATGTCAACGGCCGACCCAACAACATGATAAGCAACAACCCCAAAACAGTGCTAAAAAGCATGCCTGCAAATTCGATAAAGAAGATAGAGGTTATAACCAATCCCGGCCCAAAATACGATGCCGAGGGCATTGGCGGCATACTCAATATCATAACCGTAGGCACGGGCATAGAAGGCTATTCGGCCACGATAAGCAGCGGAGTGGCTAACCGCGAAATCGAACCAAGCTTGTTCGCAACAGTAAAGAAAGGCAAGTTTACCGTGAGCGCACGCTACGGCTACGACTACTACGACTCGCCTTCAACAATATTCACACAACAACGCAGCTATACCGGCAACGACAACAGCGGTCTTACCACCGACACCTACAACGAAAACCGCGACAAATACTACACCCACATACACTCGGGCGACATCGAAGCAAGCTACGAAATCGACACCCTTCGCCTAATATCAGCATCGATGGGATATTTTTGGGGGCGTCAGCCAAACAACGGAACAAACCATTTTGTAGCATCGTCGCCTGCCGACGGCACGCAACTCTACGCCTACACAATGCCGCAATGGGGCTTAACCCTACAGCAAAACCTCAGCGCGAGCTTCGACTATCAGCGCCGATTCCACACAAAGGATCGTATGCTCACATTTTCCTACCGTCTCGAACTGTCGCCATTCGACATCACCAAAGACTACAGCTACACCAGCATCGATGCCAATGATGCATGGTCTTCCTACACGTCTACCCTCGCCGACCAGCACGCCACAAGCAGCAGCCACAGCAACGAACACACATTCCAAATAGACTACACCACGCCTTTCGCACGAATGCACACTCTTGAGGCCGGCGCAAAATACATCATGAGGTGCAGCCTCTCCAACGACGACAGCTACACGCGTGCCCCACTCCACGACGGCGACTACGAGTTCGACTCCCAGCGCAGTTCGCACTACAGCATCAACTACGACATTCTCGCCGCCTATCTTGGCTACGGCATAAAGTGGAACAAGCTCACCGGGCGGCTCGGACTGCGCTATGAAGGCACATGGCAAGGCATGGTCTACCGCCTCGGACGCGGAGGCGACTTCAAAACGCAGTATTCCGACTTTGTGCCTTCGGCAAGCATAGGCTACAAGATAAACGACTCGCAGAACATGCGGTTGGGTTACAACATGCGCATATTCCGCCCCGGAATATCATTTCTCAACCCCTTCATCGACGACTCCGAACCTACACGCATTTCGCAAGGAAACCCCGACCTGAAAAGCGAGAAGCAGAACTCGTTGACAGTTGCTTACAACCTCTTCACCACCAAGTTCACCATCGAGCTCAACCTGGGCTACTCTTTCATAAACAACAGCATAGAACAATACGATTCTTATGTAGACGACCGCACAATAAACGGCCTCAGCCACCCCACGGGCAAGTATGTGATGTATGAAACCTACCGCAACATAGGTAAATACCGCTGCGTAGGACAAAATGTATATATATTGTGGAACATAACCTCAACCACGCAGTTCCACTCCAATGCCTACGGGGCCTACCGCAACTACAATGACGGGACACAGACGCAGAACCACGGATGGTATGGCTCCTTCAACGCCGGACTGCAACAGACGCTTCCGCACGACTGGAAAATATTGTGCAACTACAACATATGGAGCGACCGCATAGGCGCACAGTCAACCAACAAGGGAAACACTTCCTACCATTTCAACATCCAAAAATCGCTGTTCAACAAACGACTTACACTCAATGCATGGGGCAACATGCTTTTCACACGCCGATGGCACAACCGCACAACTATAAAACTTGCCAACTCCTCTTATGAAAGCGACTACAGTTACTGCCCGTCTAAGTTCGGTCTGAACGTGAGCCTGAGGCTCGGCGACCTCAAATCGAGCGTTAAGAAGGCCGAGCGCACCATAAAGAACGACGACTCGAAATAGCCTTGCCTGACAAACCGAAACGCCCTCAGGGCGGCCCAAACCTAAAAAAACACAATTAGTGACGGTAAAAAAATAACTTAGTTTTGTATTGTCTGACATTTGCACTAACTTTGCACAACAAACCAAGGTGGGCAACGAAAAGTCCCGCCGCAAACAAATTAACGTTTACAAGCAATGAAGACATTGAAACAATGGCTGCCCGACCTGTTGGCAGTGCTGCTGTTTGCGATTATCGCGTTTGCCTATTTCTTCCCGGCAGACACCGAAGGCCGCATTCTTTACCGCCACGACTCGTCGGCAGGACGGGGCGCAGGCGAGGAACTCACACAATACTACCAGCGCACGGGGGAGCGCACACGGTGGACCAACTCGCTCTTCGGCGGCATGCCCACCTACCAGATGGCACCGTCATACGACAGTCAGCAGGTGCTCAACACCGTGGGCAAGTTCTACCATCTGTGGTTGCCCGAAAACGTATGGTATGTCTTTGCCTATCTGTTGGGCTTCTACATCTTGCTGCGCGCGTTCGATTTCCGCCGCGAACTCGCCGTGCTCGGTTCCATAATATGGGCATTCAGCAGCTATTTCTTCATTATAATCGCCGCCGGACACATTTGGAAAGTCATCGCCCTGGCCTATCTTCCACCCATGATTGCGGGCATCGTGCTCGCCTACCGGGGCAAATATCTGTGGGGATTTGTTGTCACTGCACTATTCACCGCACTTGAAATACAGGCCAACCATGTGCAGATGACCTATTATTATTTGTTTGTCATCCTCTTCATGGTCATTGCCTACCTCGTCGAAGCCGTGCGCTCACGGCAGCTCGCACGGTTTGGCAAAGCCACGGCAGTGTGCCTCGTGGCCGCCGCAATAGGTGTCACGGCCAACCTTAGCAACCTTTATCACACTTGGAAATACACCCAGGAGTCGATGCGCGGAAAGAGCGAGCTTGTAAAGAAGAACTCGGCCAACCAGACATCGAGCGGACTCGACCGCGACTACATAACGCAATGGAGCTACGGCATCGACGAGACATGGACTCTTCTTGTGCCCAATGCCAAGGGTGGCGCATCGGTTTCGCTCGCGCAAAACGAGAAGGCAATGGAGAAAGCCGACCCGCAGTTCTACCAAATCTACCAGCAGTTGGGACAATACTGGGGCGACCAGCCCGGCACAAGCGGCCCGGTTTATGTCGGAGCTTTCGTGCTGATGCTCTTCATTCTCGGTCTGTTCATCGTTAAAGGCCCAATGAAATGGGCACTTCTTGCGGCCACGGTGCTTTCGGTGCTGCTCTCGTGGGGACACAATTTCATGTGGCTAACCAACATTTTCATCGATTATGTGCCGATGTATGCCAAGTTCCGCACGGTGGCATCGATACTCGTCATAGCCGAATTCACCATTCCGTTGCTTGCCATGCTCGCCCTGAAGAAAATCGTTGACACGCCCGATTTCTTCTCGCAGAAGATATGCCTGCGCATTGGAACCAAGTCGCACCCCATTGCAACACGCAACGCCACCAACGCACTGTGGCTGTGGGTGAGCTTCGCCGCCACCGCAGGAATGGCCCTGTTGTTCATTGCCGCGCCGTCGTTGTTCTTCGGCGACTATGTATCGGCAGCCGAAATGCAGGCCATGAAAAACATCCCCGCAGAATATCTCGATCCGCTGCTCTCCAACCTGCGCACAGTGCGCGAGTCAATCTTCACCGCCGACTGCTGGCGTTCAATCATCGTAGTGGCCGTGGGAACAGCCCTTCTCTTGCTGCAACGCTACCGCAAACTCGCCACACGCTATGCCGTGGGCGGCATAATAGTGCTTTGCCTCATCGACATGTGGCAGGTGAACAAGCGCTATCTCAACGACGACATGTTTGTAGAGCGCAGCGTGCGCGAGACACCGCAGCAGATGACGGCCACCGACCAGCAGATACTTCAGGACAAGACTCCCGACTACCGCGTGCTCAACCTCGCGTCAAACACCTTCAACGAGAACGAAACATCGTTCTACCACAAGTCGATAGGCGGCTACCACCCTGCAAAACTGCGCCGCTACCAGGAAATGATTGAGCAATACATAGCACCAGAGATGCGCGGAATGATGTCGTCAATAGCACAGGCACAAGGCGACATGACACGCGTGGCAGGCGACAGCATTTATCCTGTACTCAATATGCTCAACACCAAATGGGTGATTCTGCCGTTGCAGAACAACCAGACGGCACCGTTGCAGAACCCTTACGCATTCGGCAACGCATGGTTTATCGACCGCATAAAATATGTTGACAATGCCAACAAGGAGCTTGACGGCGTGGGCGAGATAGACTTGCGCCATGAGGCCGTGGCCGACTCCAAGTTCAGCGAAACACTCGGCAATGCCGTTGCACAAAACGGCACATCGGTAGTGAAGCTGCAGAAGTATGAGCCAAACGAACTGTCCTACTCGGTAGAGTCGGCAAAAGGCGGCATAGTGGTGTTCTCTGAGATTTATTATCCGGGATGGACTGCCACCGTAGACGGAACCGATGTGCCCGTGGGACGCGTCAACTACATTCTGCGCGCCATAAACGTGAAGCCCGGCAAACACTCGGTGGTGCTCACATTCAAGCCTTCTTCGGTGACACACACCGAGACTGCCGCCTACATTGCCTACCTGTTGCTCGCCCTGGCAATAATTGCAGGCATTGTGGCCGAGCGTCGCAAAACCACGAAACAAGTTGCCGACAAGGCATAACGATCACGGCATGCCACGGGCATACCAACATACATAACCGAAAAAACGGGAGAAAAGCCAAGAAAGCTTTTCTCCCGTTTTTCTTTTTCCATAGACGCGTGAAAATGCAAGACACATATTTCCACGCCTAACGGATTGCAACTGCAAGTCCGGGCCGGTGTGGGGCGCTTCAGCCTGCAACAGTAACGAAACCTTACCCACCGCCTTGCGAAAGTCGCGCGGCAGTGCCGTTACGGCGTTATTGGTCTTCACCTTACCGTGCCTGAAGCCGACATTCGGAAGTCCAAACCTGCCGGTAAAAAGGAAAGCCGCCTCCGTGCAAAGCTGAAGCCACGCCCCTTATGCCGGACCACGAGCCGTAAGCATGGCGGCATAGGCACGCCATTGGCTTTCAAACCCGTTGTTGTCGTTTGCAAAGTTAGCAGTTTGGCAATGCTGCCACAATACCTAAAAATAACTATTTTGCCTGTCTGCACGCAAAGGCACTGCGCCGTGCGGCATGGAAAAAGAAAATCTCCGCCCCACGCGGAACTTTTTGCCGTGTGGAGCGGAGACTGTGAATAGTCAGGGCTATGTGGCTACTGCCTTATTTCAAACCGTTTCTTGTGAACGAGTAAGGTGCGTCGCTTTCGGCCGTACCGCGCTGGCGGTTGGGCTGCGATGTCATGTCAAACGTGATGTTTCCGCCCTTCATAAGGTCGGTATAGGTCACATAGTTCTTTGTCCACGGCGTGCCGTTCACGTCCATAGAACCAATGTAGCGGTTAGTCTCGCTATTGTCGCGTGCCGTAATGTCGAGGGTCTTGCCGTTTTCAAGGTGCAGCAACATCTTGTCGAAATAAGGAGCGCCGAGCACATACTCGCCTGTTCCGGGGCATACAGGATAGAAGCCCATGGCCGAGAACACATACCATGCCGATGTCTGGCCGTTGTCCTCGTCGCCGCAATATCCGTCGGGGTTGGCGTTATACATGCGGTCCATCACCTCGCGCACCCAGTATTGCGTCTTCCAAGGCTCGCCCGAGTAGCCATACAGATAAATCATGTGCTGAATGGGCTGGTTGCCGTGGGCGTAGTTGCCCATGTTCATTATCTGCATCTCGCGTATCTCGTGTATCACCGATCCGTAGTAGCTGTCGTCGAACAATGGCGGCACGTTGAATACGGAGTCGAGCATCTGGTTGAACACGTCCTTTCCGCCCATAAGGTTGATGAGTCCCTGCGGGTCGTGGAACACCGACCATGTGTAGTGCCAAGCATTTCCCTCGGTGAAGGCATCGCCCCACTTGAGCGGCGAGAACGGACTCTGGAACTTGCCGTCCTTGTTGCGTCCGCGCATGAGGTTGGTTTCCTTGTCAAACACGTTGCGGTAGTTGAGTGCATGGCGGCGATACGGCTCCAGTTCTTTCTTCGACTTGCCCAGAGCCTTGCCCAACTGGTAGATGCACCAGTCGTCGTAGGCATACTCGAGGGTGCGTGCCACGTTCTCGTTTATCTTCACGTCGTAGGGCACATAGCCGAGCTTGTTGTAGTATTCATAGCCTCGGCGGCCTGTCGATGATACAGAAGGATGCTCTGCATTTGCACCGTGTGTCACGGCTTTCCACAGGGTTTCAACGTCATATCCGCGCAATCCGTTCAGATAGGCATCGGCTACGATTGATGCCGAGTTGTTGCCAACCATACAGTCGCGGTGTCCCGGACTTGCCCACTCGGGCAGGAATCCGCTTTCGTTGTAGGCGTTTACAAGTCCGGCCTGCATCTTCTCGTTCATCGAGGGATATACCACGTTGAGCAACGGGAACAGGCAGCGGAACGTATCCCAGAAGCCTGTGTCGGTAAACATATATCCCGGAAGCACTTTTCCGTTGTACGGAGAGTAGTGCACGGTCTGGCCTGCGGCATCAATCTCATAGAAGCTGCGGGGGAAGAGCACCGAACGGTAGAGGCACGAATAGAAGGTGCGCAGATGGTCGATGTCGCCATCCTTCACCTCGATGCGTCCCAACACGTCGTTCCATGTCTTGCGTCCGCGTGCCTTCACCTGTTCAAAATCGTCGTCGCCGAGTTCTTTGAGATTGAGCATGGCCTGCTGCTCGCTGATGAACGACGATGCCACGCGCACGTTGACCTGCTCGCCGCGCTGTGTCTTGAAGCCCACAATGGCTCCGGCATGCTTGCACGCAGCCTCGGTGAGGCCGGTTTTCAGGCTACCGTTCACCACGGCAGTGGTATAGGTAAACGGTTTGTCGAATTTCAGCACAAAGTAGTTCTTGAAATTGTCGGGCACACCGCCATTGTTCTTTGTAGTCCATCCCACAATCATATTCTCTCCGGGCACAACCTTTACATAGCTGCCATCGTCGAATGCATCCACTACGATGTAGGCATTGTCGGTTTCGGGGAAGGTGACGCGCAGCATTGCCGCACGCGAGGTGGGTGCTATTTCGGTCACAACATCATAGTCGGCGAGATAGGCGCGGTAGTAATAAGGTGTGGCCACCTCGGCCTTGTGCGAGAACCACGAGGCGCGCTTTTCTTCGTCGAACACGGGTTTGCCCGTCATGGGCATTATCGAAAACTGTCCGTAGTCGTTTATCCACGGACTGGGCTGGTGTGTCTGTTTGAATCCGCGTATCTTGTCGGCAGTGTACACATAGGCCCATCCGTCGCCCATTTTGCCTGTTTGCGGTGTCCAGAAATTCATGCCCCACGGCATGGCCACGGCAGGATAGGTGTTGCCCGTTGAGAGTGAGTGCTTCGACTCCGACCCCACGAGTGTGCTGACATAATCAACCGGTTCATAGTTTTTCGACACGCCGACGCATACCGACGCCAACGCCATCAAAAAGGTAAACAGATGTCTTTTGTTCATATTGTTTTATTAGTAATTGGTTTTTATTACGCGAAGATACGGCAAAATTCCGACATTTCAGCCACTTGCGGCATGCATTTAATTAATTTTTAGCCAAATGGTTATTTTTAGCCAGCCATTTATTTTGGGCAAATAGTGGTGCTAACGCTAAAAGACCATGAAGACGGCAATCGCTATCAGCCGTCTTCATGGTCTTTTTCATGTTGTGTGTGTTGTCATGGCATAATATGTGTGCCTTCCCAGGCGCATTCCGCGCCGCTTTGGCGATAAGGACTGACTTTTTTCGTTTCTTTCTGTGTGTGTAGCAAGTGTGCATCGCGCAGTAACATTCCCGCAGTGTGTCCCCCGACAACGGCACAACCTTTCTGTGCGTGCCGTCAGGTGTTTCTTCACACTGTTGTTCTCAACCGCCAAACCATTATGGCATCGGCTGCGGACATCCTTCAAACAATCTTTTGCCTTTAAATAAACCTTAATTCTTTTTCCTAATCATTCATTACCTAACATTACCAAATCTACAAATTGTGTGTTTTTCTGTCATTTTGCTATAATGCAGCAGGGGTTCAATCTCGCGATATGCCTGCCTTTCGTTTGCAAAGAAAGCACTTTCGGTGCAAGCCGCCAACCACACACAGTTCAATTATTGCAAAGAATAGGTCAATGATTGGTTATTCGCATTTTTTGAACAGATTTTCTGCATACAATGCATTTGTTTTCAACATTCTGCACCAATTTTGAAATACACTGTCTTGGCTATAATGAAAAAAATAAGTAAGTTTGCACCCTACCACAACCACACATCATGCCATCAATGACCGTTCAACATATTACCGCCACACTAGCCCTTGCCGCCTTGTTGTGCTCCTGCGGCGACAACAGCAACACCGCAAGCAGCACGCTTTTCACCCGCCGCACCTATCCCTACGCCATAGCCCACGGCAACGGCTATTATTACACCATGCAGGACACCACCAATGCGTGCATACGCCTGTGGCATGCAGCCGACCTTCACGACCTTGCCGGCGACACGGGCAAGGTGATATGGCAGCCCAACGACACGTCGGGCATGCGCAATATATGGTCGCCCGAAATACACCGCATAAACGGAAAATGGTATATTTATTATGAGGCCGACGACGGAAACACCGACAACCACCACATAAACGTGCTTGAGAATGCCTCGGCCGACCCCATGCAAGGACACTTCACCCACAAGGGTGTGGTCACTACCAACCGTGAATGGAACTGGAGCATACACCCCTCCACATTCACCGTGAAGGGCCGCCAGTATCTCGTTTGGTCGGGATGGCCCAAGCGGCGCGCCGAGGAGGAGACGCAGTGCATATATATCGCAGCCATGAAAAACCCATGGACAATAGGTTCTGAACGCGTAATGATTTCGCGCCCCGACTATGAATGGGAACGGCAATGGATTAACCCCGACGGAAGCCGGTCGGCCTACCCTATATATGTCAACGAAAATCCCGAGCCGGTGATGTCGCGCGACGGGCGACACATTATTATATGCTACGCAGCCTCGGCCAACTGGACAGTGTACAACGTCACGGGCATGATTTATGCGAGCGTAGACAGCGACCTGCTCAACCCTGCCTCATGGCACAAGCGCACCACACCGGTGTTCATGCCGGCATCGGGAAGCGGATTTTTCGGGGCTTGCAACACCTGCATAGTGGGCAGCACCGACGGCAAGACAACGTGGTTGCTGTATGAAACGAAAATACAGGAAGGCAGCGAATATGTAAAGACCATACGTCTGAAACGCATGGAATGGGATGCCGAGGGATTTCCCGTGTTCGGCACTCCGGACGAGAGATAAACCGGTTTGGTGCGCAACCCACCCCTTAGTGCAGCAAAGGCCGCCGTGTTTCAGTCGTGTGTTTCGGCCGTGGTCGGATTGTCCAATTTCTCTATTTATTGGTATTCGGTAAAAACTTTTATTGTTGTCCGGTAAAAACTTTGCAACGGGTGAGTCCCGTAGGGACGACAGATTATAGCGCAGGGGTTTGCCCCTGCGTTTATGTATTTCAATGATTTTGCCCCTGTAAGGGGCGCATAATTCATTGCGATATTGAAATATGCGCCCCCTACAGGGGCAAATGAAATGATGCTTTGATAGATAGGGGCAAGCCCCTATCCTATAATATGCGCCCCTTTCAGGGGCAATGGATGGTAAACCTTGCAGTTGGCAAAAGTAAACCCGACGTTGCCCCAAAACTTATAAAGAACAACCTTACAGCGTTTTACTATGTTAGGGCGTGTTCTATAAATTCCACGCATTGTTAAATTTGTATTTTAAACTGGCTGCTCTTTGTGTCTTTTTGTTTTTATCCGGCATCTTTAACTTTCTTCTT
>CAVKCP010000022.1:0-28747 GCA_963654815.1 Lachnospiraceae bacterium
ACGGCCAGTTCGATGGTACTATCGAGGCTGACGTAGAGAAGAGCGAGCTCATCGTAAACGGCAACCACATCCGCGTTACAGCAGAGCGTGACCCGGAGAACCTGAAGTGGGACGAGGTTGGTGCAGAGTATGTAGTTGAGTCTACAGGTCTGTTCCTCGCTTACGACAAGGCAGAGAAGCACCTGAAGGCAGGCGCCAAGTATGTAGTTCTTTCTGCTCCTTCGAAGGCTGACGCCAATGGCAATCAGGCCGACATGTTCGTTTGCGGTGTAAACACCGACAAGTACAACGGCCAGAAGATCGTTTCTAACGCATCTTGCACAACCAACTGCTTGGCTCCTATCGCTAAGGTTCTGAACGACAACTTCGGCATCGAGACCGGTCTTATGACAACCGTTCACTCTACAACAGCTACTCAGAAGACTGTTGACGGTCCCTCTATGAAGGACTGGCGTGGTGGCCGTGCTGCTGCCGGCAACATCATTCCTTCTTCTACTGGTGCTGCTAAGGCTGTGGGCAAGGTTATCCCCGAACTCAACGGCAAGCTGACTGGTATCTCTATGCGCGTCCCCACTCTCGACGTATCTGTAGTTGACCTGACCGTTAACTTGAAGAAGGCCGCTTCTAAGGAGGCTATCTGCGCTGCTATGAAGGCTGCTTCTGAGGGCGAACTGAAGGGTGTTCTGGGCTACACTGAGGATGCAGTTGTTTCTTCTGACTTCCTTGGCTGCGCTCTGACTTCTATCTTCGACGCAAACGCTGGTGTTTACCTCACAGACAACTTCGTAAAGGTTGTGTCTTGGTATGACAACGAAATCGGCTACTCTCACAAGGTAGTTGAGCTCATCAAGATTATGAAGAAGCACAACGGCTAATCAAAGCCAACAGCTATCAAAAGCTATATGGCCGCGCTGACAGCAATGTCAGCGCGGCTTTTCTTTTATGGCGGCAAGGGCATTGGCGGCACACCGCCATTCGACAACATCGCAACTTTTTGGTCACGGAGTTTTGGAAAACAGGAATTTATTAGTAATTTAGCCGAAACAAAACCATTACACACTATCAAAACAACCTGAACAATGAGTTTTTTCAAGAACCTGTTCGGCGGCGGCAAGAGCCAGACCGACGACAGCAAAGACAACGGGAAAAGAGATTTCGACGTTTTGAAATACGACGGAGTGCGCGCGCTCCGCTCCGGGCACGCCGACTATGCAGTGCAATGCCTTGAACATGCACTCGAGATTAACGACGACCTGGAATGCCGCGACTACCTCTCGCAGGCATACATATCCACCGGCAACCTCGCCGAAGCCTACCGCCAGCTCGCCTACATGGCCGAAGCGCGCCCCGACAACGCGCCGATAGTGCTGCGCATGGCCGACGTTGCCTACATGATGGAGGATTACGACGCCATGGCCGAAGCCTGCGACAAGGCTCTGGCTATTGATGCCAACGAACCGTTGGCCTATTACATGTCGGCCCGCGCAGCCCACGGTCATGCCGACAACGAAACCGCCGTGGCAATGCTCGGCAAGGCGTTGCAACTCGCCGACGACTACCATGCAGCCCGGTTGCTGCGTGGCGAGATACGGCTCGCCGACGGTCTCGTGGCCGAAGCAGCCGAAGATGCCGAGCGACTGCTTGCCGACGTGGAAGGCAACGAAGACGTGCTGCTGCTCAACGCCCGTGTGGCCGAGGCGGGAGGCGACCATGAAAAAGCCCTACAGATGTATGGTGCGGTGATTGATGCCAACCCCTTCTGCGCGGCAGCTTACAGTGAGCGCGGGGCAGTGCGTGCCGCATCGGGCGACTCGCAAGGGGCAGCCGAAGACGAGGCAATGGCCGGCGAACTGTCAGCATCGGCCTCGGCGGCACAGGAAGACGTTGAGCAGAAAGTGAAACAAACCTACAAGAACATCGACCCATACGGCATTTTCAGCAATGGTTAACAAAAAGTGCGCCGTTGGTGATATTTTGCTACGAAACATTTGCAAGAACAAATTATTTGTTATAAATTTGCATCCGACAAACAATATATAGAAATGAACAAGTCATACGCATCTTTCTTTTACTTTTATTTTTACTTTGCAAGGAATTGTGAAGCGGGAAGTTGCGTGTGAATTTCAACTTAAAGACAGAAATAAAAACAAATGACATACGGCCCCGCTTCACTTACCGGTGAAAGCGGGGCTTTCGTTTATTACACACGACAACGCCAATGAAGAGAATAGCAATACAGGGTCTGCACGGTTCGTTCCACGACATCGCCGCCCACCAATATTTCGACGGCGAGCAAATTCAGCTCATCTGCTGCTCAACGTTCGAGCAGGTGTTCGACAACATAAAGCTCGACCCTACGGCAGTGGGGCTCGTGGCCATAGAGAACACCATTGCAGGAAGCCTGCTGCACAACTACGAACTGCTGCGCAACTCAGGCACTGCGGTGGTGGGCGAACATAAGCTGCACATACAACACTGCATCTGCTGTCTGCCCGACGACGACTGGGACACGATAACCGAAGTGCACTCCCACCCCGTGGCACTGATGCAGTGCAACCGTTTCCTCGCCAGCCACCCGACGCTGAAAGCCGTGGAGGCGGAGGACACTGCCGGTTCGGCCGAATATATAATGACACACCAGTGCCACGGTTGGGCCGCAATATGCAACGCTTCGGCGGCAAAGCTCTACGGAATGAAGGTGCTCGAAGACAGCATCGAAGACAACAAGCACAACTACACACGCTTTCTCGTGGTGGCAAACCCAAACAAGGCCGATTTCCTTCGCCCCTTGGAAAAGTCCAACAAAGCAAGTCTTGTGTTTCTCGTTCCGCACGAAGAGGGAAGCCTTTCAAAGGTGCTCACAATCCTGTCGTGCTACGGCATCAACCTCACGAAGATACAGTCGCTGCCCGTAATAGGCCGGGAATGGGAATACCTGTTCTATGTTGACCTCACATTCGACAGTCTCACGCGCTACCGACAGAGCATCGACGCCATTCTGCCGCTCACCCATTCGCTTCAAGTGCTCGGCGAATACATCGGCCATTGAATGCCTTTCATAACACCAAACGACGGCCTCGGCACCCGAGGCATCTTACAGTAAACACCGGCCAAGGCCGGAAAACAGACAGAAAACATGAACAACGACAATTACAACATAGCTCCGGCCAATCGCGTATCGGCCGTGCAGGAATATTATTTCAGCCGCAAACTCAAAGAGGTGGCACGCCTCAACGCCGAGGGAAAAGACATAGTGTCGCTCGCGATAGGTTCGCCCGACATGCCGCCCTCGCCTCAAACCATTGACAAACTGTGCGAAGTGGCACGCCAGCACAACGCTCACGGCTACCAGCCCACAATGGGAACGCCGGAGCTGCGCACCGCCATGGCCGGGTTCTACAAACGTTGGTATGGCGTTGACATCGACCCTCTCACCGAGGTGCAGCCGCTCATCGGTTCGAAAGAAGGCATCCTGCACGTCACGCTCGCATTCGTCAACCCCGGCGACGAGGTGCTCGTGCCCAACCCGGGCTACCCCACCTACACCTCACTCAGCAAGATTCTCGGCGCAAAGGTGGTAAACTACAACCTGCGCGAAGACAACGGTTGGCAGCCCGACTTCGACGAACTGGAACGCACCGACCTCTCGCGTGTGCGCATAATGTGGACTAACTACCCCAACATGCCCACCGGAGGCAACGCCCGCCGAGACACCTACGAGCGGCTTGTGGCATTTGCACGCCGACACAACATCGTCGTGGTGAACGACAATCCCTACTCGTTCATTCTCAACGATCATCCCATGTCGCTCATGCAGATACCCGGAGCAAAGGACTGTTGCATTGAGTTCAACTCGATGTCGAAGAGCCACAACATGCCGGGATGGCGCGTGGGAATGTGCGTTTCAAACCCCACGTTCATATCATGGATACTTAAAATAAAAAGCAACATCGACTCCGGCACGTTCCGTGGCATACAGCTCGCCGCCGCCGAAGCCTACAACACCAACACGCCGGAGTGGCACCGCGAGGCCAACATAGCCGTCTACCGCCGCCGACGCGACATCGCCGAACGCATAATGACCGCCTTGGGATGCTCGTTCGACCCTGCACAAGTGGGAATGTTCCTATGGGGACGCATCCCCGACAAGTACAGTGATGCCGAGCAACTCACCGAACGGGTGCTCCACGAGGCACGGGTTTTCATCACGCCGGGCTTCATCTTCGGGTCAAACGGAGCACGCTATCTGCGCATAAGTCTGTGTGCCTCCGACGACCGCATGCAGGAAGCACTCGACCGCATAGCCGCTGTGGAATGGTGAAAGAACGCTACTTGGAGCAAAATACAAAACAGATAAACATTAAAACAAGATACTATGGAATTGGAACTGCAACCCCTTAACCTGCCGAGCGGAAACGAAAGACCGTTCGTTATAGCCGGCCCATGCTCGGCAGAAACCGAAGAACAAGTGTTGACAACCGCACAGCAGCTCGCCAGCCGAGGCTGCCGCATGTTCCGTGCAGGCATCTGGAAGCCGCGCACCAAGCCCGGAGGCTTCGAAGGCAACGGCGAGAAAGCTCTGCCGTGGATGCAGAAGGTGAAGGAAACAACGGGCATGCTCGTGGCCACCGAAGTGGCAACTCCCGAACATGTGGAGCTTGCCTTGAAATACGGCATCGACATTCTGTGGATAGGAGCACGCACCACTGCCAACCCGTTTGCCATGCAAGCCCTGGCCGACAGTCTGCGCGGCATCGACGTCCCGGTGCTCGTGAAAAACCCGGTAAACCCCGACCTTGAACTGTGGATAGGCGCAATGGAGCGCATCAACCAGGCCGGAGTGAAGCGCATGGCCGCCATTCACCGTGGATTCTCGAGCTTCGACAAGAAAATCTACCGCAATCTGCCCATGTGGCAAATTCCCATCGAACTGCGCCGACGCATTCCCGACCTTCCCATTATATGTGACCCGAGCCACATCGGAGGCCGACGTGAACTCATCGCGCCGCTCTGCCAGCAGGCAATGGACCTTGGTTTCGACGGACTCATCGTGGAGAGCCACTGCAATCCCGACTCGGCATGGAGCGATGCAAGCCAGCAGGTCACTCCCGACGTGCTCGACTACATCCTCGACCTGCTCGTGATACGCGACGGAAAGGTGACTACCGAGGGCATAAACGAACTGCGCAAGCAAATCGACGAACTCGACAACCAACTCATGGAACTGCTTGCCAAGCGCATGCGCGTGTGCCGCGAGATAGGCCAATACAAGAAGGAACACAACATGACGGTGCTTCAGACATCGCGCTACAACGAGATTCTCGACAAGCGCGGGGCACAGGGTTCGCTTTGCGCAATGGATTCCAGCTTCGTGAAGAAGGTGTTTGAAGAGATACACGAAGAGTCGGTGCGCCAGCAAATGGACATCATCAACCAATGAAAACGGTCGGCCGCAGGGCGCATGCCACTCGTGCATGCGCCACGGCAGACACAACATACAACAACAAACAACAGCAAGGCAATGAAAATACTTATAATGGGTGCCGGCAAAATGGGCAGTTTCTTCATCGACACTCTCAGCTTCGACCACGAGGTGGCGGTGCTCGAGAAAGACCCGCAACGCATGCGCTACACCTACAACTGCCAACGGTTCACCACGATGGAAGAGGTGCGCGACTTCCGCCCGCAGCTGCTCATCAACGCAGTTACGGTGAAATACACCATCCCCGCCTTCAAGGAAGTGCTGCCGTTTCTGCCCGACGACTGCATAATAAGCGACATCTCGTCGGTGAAAACCAACCTCAAGGCGTTCTACGAACAGTGCGGTCGCCCGTATGTGTCAACCCACCCGATGTTCGGACCCACCTTTGCCAACCTCAACCAACTGAGCGAAGAAAACGCAATAATAATAAGTGAGGGCGACTACATGGGACGCATATTCTTCAAAGACCTCTACACCCGGCTCGGACTGAACATATATGAATACACGTTTGAGGAGCATGACAAGACCGTAGCCTACTCGCTCAGCACCCCGTTTGTAAGTACTTTCGTCTTCGCGGCAGTGATGAAGCACCAGGATGCGCCCGGAACCACCTTCAAACGACATCTGCGCATAGCCAAAGGAGTGCTCAACGAGGACGATTTCCTGCTTCAGGAAATCCTGTTCAACCCCTACACCAGCGGACAGGTGGAACAGATACGCGACGAGCTCACACTGCTTCTCGACACGATAAACCGCAAGGATGCCGCCGGAATGAAGCGTTATCTCGAGAAGATACGCAGCAATGTGCGCCAGGACATCGACAACATCTGACGGCTTTTGCATGTATAACCTTTCACAACCTTGCCACACGCCATGTGCATAGCAGCCTTGCTTGTGTCGCTGTTCACCTTTGTCGAGCTTAACTGCGAGAACCTTTTCGACTGCATGCACGACTCCCTGAAAAACGACACCGAATTTCTTCCCGACGGAACATACCGTTGGACGCCGTTCAAATACTGGCGCAAACTCAACCGCGTGGGGCAGACCATCATTGCATGCGGAGGCGATTCCGCCGACTGGCAACTGCCCGACATGGTGGCGTTGTGCGAAGTTGAGAACGACAGCGTGATGCGCGACCTCACCAAACGGTCGCTTCTGCGCAAGGCGAGATACGAATATGTGATGACCGACTCGCCCGACCCGCGCGGCATAGATGTCGCGCTCATGTATTCGCCGTTCTCGTTCCGCCTCATCAACCACCGCCCCGTGCGCGTCAACCCGTTGCCCGGAATGCGCCCCACACGCGACATTCTCTACGCTTCGGGGCTTCTGCCGTCGGGCGACACACTGCACGTTGTCGTGGCACACCTGCCGAGCCGACGTGGCGGCGAAGCGCGTTCGCGACCTTTCCGCATGCAAGTGGCACGGCAGATAGCCGCACTTGCCGACTCGGTGCGTGCCCTGTCGCCCGACGCAAAGATTATCGTTGCAGGCGATTTCAACGATTATGCCAAGTCGGGCAGCGTGCAGATGATTGCCGACTACGGCCTCACCGACATCTCGGCCAATGCCCAAGGGCGGCACGGGGCACGCGGCACCTACCGCTACCAAGGCGAATGGGGCAGCCTCGACCACATATTCGTGAGCCGAAGCATACTGCCCGCGCTGCGTTCATGCCGCATTGCCGACGCTGAATTTCTCATAGAAGACGACACGAAATACGGCGGAGTGAAACCTCGCCGCAACTATCTCGGACCAAGATATATGGATGGTTTCAGCGACCATCTGCCTCTTGTGGCCACATTCCTTTTTTAGTTTTTCCACGAACAAACAGAAATATTCAACCGTTGCAAAATTCGGCAACGGCACGACGAAGCCTACACAATTACAGAAGCGGCGACAGAAGACGCACCACCGACTCCCACAACCGCGTGAGAAACGAGCGGTGGGCCAGTTCGGGCACGTCGTCGATGCACACGCAACTGTGCTCGTCGATGAGGAAAATCTCCTTCATGCGCAATGCCATAGTGCGGTCGTAGAAAAACACATTGGCCTCGAAATTGTTTTCAAAACTGCGGAAATCGACATTCGTAGAGCCGCAGGTGCACAGCGCATCGTCGCTTACAAGAATCTTGCTGTGGTTGAATCCGCCCGTGTAGAGCAACACCTTCACCCCGGCCTCAACCGTTTCCATTACATAAGAAATGCTTGCCCACTCAAGAAGGCGCACGTCGCCGTGGCGCGGAATCATCAATCTAACATCTACACCGGCAAGTGCTGCCGTGCGGAGGGCAAACAATATGGGTTCGGTGGGCAGGAAATAAGGAGTCTCGATATAAACATACTGCTTAGCCTCGAGCAACACCCTCACATAGCCCTGCATTATGTCGGGCCACGGAGCAATGGGACTGCTCGTCACCACCTGTGCTATGCAGTCGTTGT
Organism: Lachnospiraceae bacterium; assembly: GCA_963654815.1. Lineage (GTDB taxonomy): Bacteria > Bacteroidota > Bacteroidia > Bacteroidales > Bacteroidaceae > Prevotella. The sequence continues at coordinate 7,925 of CAVKCP010000022.1, forward strand.
TTATCGTCTTGGGCAGAGGCGGATAATAACGCCTGTCGGTAACAAGCATGCGGCACACGAAATACCAATCCACGAGAAAAGCGCACTGCAAGGCATAAACTGCACCTCCGCGCAAGCGCAGATGAGTGTCGCGCCAAGCCTGTTTGCCAGTGCCTTTCACATAGCGCAGGGCTATGTTCATGCCGCCCACAAAGCCCACAGTGCCGTCGATTACGCACAGTTTGCGGTGGTTGCGGTAGTTCACCTTGCTCGTGAACGCCGGAAAACGCACCGGCATGAAAGGATAGACAAGCACTCCGGCACGGCGCATGCGTGCATAGAAACGCTCCGGCACACGCCAGCACCCCACGTCGTCATATATCACACGCACCTCGACACCCTCCTTGGCCTTGGCAATGAGAGCGTCGGCCACGAGACGGCCAAGTGCATCGTCGGCGAAGATGTAGATGTCGAGATGAATGTGGCGGCGTGCCTTGGCTATCTCGCGCAGCAGTGCCGGGAAGAAAGAGTAGCCGTCGGTGAAGATGTCGGCCTCGTTGTCCTTGAACGGCAACGACATGCTTTGGTTGGCAAAAAGCTGTATCTGTGTGCGGTAGGCTTCGGGAAAGCTCAGGTTGCGCTGCTCCACAAACTCGAGCATGGAACGCTTGGTGAGCTTGTCGAGACTGCGCTGACTTATGAAACGCATCTTGCGCGTGTTCTGTCCGAAGAAGAAATAGAACACGATGCCCACCACCGGGAGAAAAAGGAGCACGAGAATCCACGCCATAGTCTTTGCCGGCTGACGGTTGTCCATCAGTACTGTCACCACGGCGGCGACAATAACGACGGCATACAATGCCATGAATATCCAGTGCAGATAAATCATTTGAATCCCGCGAGTTTATGTGTTTGAAGCGAAAGCCGCCATTCGGGGTGGCTTTTTATGTATTCCACGCACCGATCCACTATGTCGGCGTTGCGCCGGGCATCGCCCGTGTCGCACGGCTGCAGATAGCGGTAGCGTGCCTGTATTGTGTCGGGAGCGGCAAAGCCGTTGCCCGTGAATATGCATTTCAGTTCGTCGCAGCGCGTGAGCACCACCTTGCCCTTGGGCGAACACGTCACCCAGTCGATGCCAGGCGGCGGCTGGTGCGTGCCGTTTGTTTCCATGGCCACCTCGTAACCGTGCCGGTGCAGCAGTTCAACCAGGGCCGCGTCGGCCTGCAACGAAGGTTCGCCCCCCGTGAGCACCACGAAGCGTGCAGGCCATTGGGCCACCTCACGCAGTATGTCGGCATCGTCCATCTCTGTGAAATCGTCGAAATCGGTATCGCAGAAAGGGCATTTCAGATTGCATCCGGCAAACCTCACGAACACGGCGGCGCGCCCTGTGTTGCGGCCTTCGCCCTGAATGGAGTAGAATATGTCGTTAATGCGTTTCATTCCCGTCGTCCTCATAAACGGCAACATTGCCTTCGCTTTCCTGCACCGACACACGGTAGCAGTGCGGTATCTGCCCGGCTATCCACCGTGCTATGTTCTCTGCCGTGGGATTGAACGGCAACACTTCGTTGAGGTTGGCATGGTCGAGTCGCGACATCACCTTTTCTTTCACCAGGGTGAAGTCAACCACCATTCCGTCGCAGTTAAGTTCGTTGGCCTTGCAGCACACCGTGATGCGCCAGTTGTGGCCGTGCAGCCGCTCGCACTTGCTTTCGTAGGAAAGCTTCAGGCTGTGGCTTGCCGAGATTTCAAAGCTCTTTTCGATGTAATACATTTTAATGTTGTTTTTTGGCGGCACGCCGGGCGTGCCGTTGTCGTTGTGACTTGTTGTAGGCAGGATAGCTCCGACCTGCCCGTATTTTCTATGTCCTGTTGTCAGGCTATTATGTTGTTGCCCAGCAGCCGCGCCAGTTTGCTGCGCAGCCCGTGCACGTTTTTATATTCCTCCATGAGCTGCATGAGCCTCTCAGGGTCGGCCACCGACCGGTTTATCTCGGTTTGCAGGTCTTTAAGCCGCTGCTCCAGATAGTCCATGCGGAAATCGTTGAGCAAGTGGTTGGTTTGTGCCCGCAGCTGGTCGATGCGGTTTTCCGCTTCCTGCCGTTTCTCATCGGCATTCTTTTCACGCTCCGCCTCCTCGTCTTTCTGCGCGTCGCTCACCTGGTAGCGGTCTTCGCACAGGTCGGTAGCCACGCGGCTCAGTTCGATGTCGCTGTGGTGAATGAAGAACGGTTCGGCACGAAATCCCGGGTCGGCAGAGTGCTGCACCGCCTCGGCGAGGATTTTGGCATAGAGCGGATTCTTCATCCCGATGTTGTCGGTAGCGAGGTTATAGTCAACATACTGTGCCACGTTAAGGCTCACCACGCTGCCGTCGTCGGCCTCAACATTGTCGAAAATCACCACATCGCCGTGTTTTATCACGAGTGCGGCAAGCATGCGTTCCACCTTCGAAGCCTGTTGTTGCGGCGTGGGCGGCTGTTGCGTGGCCATGCGCGGTTGCGTTGGTGCGGCAGTTTGCTGCGCCGTTGTGCCTGTGCGTTCCTCGCGTCCCGAACGTATGAAGGCGTTGAGCGTGTTGACGAGAGTGTTCTCGCTGAGGTTCATGCGCACCGCGCAGTCGTGCAGATAGGTGTCGCGCAGCACGGGGTTTTGCACATACGACACGCTGCGTATTATGGAGTTGATTGCCTCCGAACGCTTCAGCGGGTCGTTTTGGTCGCGCAGAAGCAAGTCGGTCTTGAACTGAATGAAATCGGTTTGGTGGCTTTCCATATACTCGCGCACCTCGTTTGCCGTGTGTTTGCGTGCGAAGCTGTCGGGGTCGTCGCCGTCGGGCAGCAACAAAACCTTCATGTTCATGCCTTCGGCAAGCAGCATGTCGGTTCCGCGCAAGGCCGCGTGTATGCCTGCGGCATCGCCGTCGTAGAGCAGCGTTATGTTTGATGTGAAGCGGTGCAGAATGTGTATCTGGTGCACGCTGAGTGCCGTTCCCGAGTTGGCCACCACATTTTCAATGCCGCACTGGTGCATTGATATAACGTCGGTGTAGCCCTCCACCATGTAAACGCGGTCTTCCTTGGCAATGGCTTTCTTTGCCTGATAGAGCCCGTAAAGCTCGCGTTCCTTGTGATAGATGTCGCTGTCGGGCGAGTTGACATATTTCTGGTTCACGCCCTTGGTGCGCGAGTCGAGCAGACGGCCGCCAAATCCCACCACTTTTCCGCTTATTCCAATCCACGGGAATATTACGCGTCCGGCATAACGGTCGATGAGTTCGCCGCGGTCGGTCTTGTAGCACACGCCTGTCTTGAGCAGAAACTCCTCCTTGTAGCCCTTGGCCTTGGCCCGTTGGGCAAGCCTGTGGCGGTCGGGCAGGTCGTAGCCCAGCTGGAATTTCCTTATTATGTCGTCGCGGAAGCCACGGCTTCTGAAATATTGCATGCCTATGGCCAGTCCGTCGACGTCGTTGCGCAGAATGTCCTGGAAGTAGCTTGCCACCCATTCGTTCACTATGAACATGCTTTCGCGCTCGCTCTGCGCCATTTTCTCGGCATCGGTGAGTTCGCGTTCCTGTATGTCGATATGGTATTTACGGGCAAGCCACCGCAGAGCTTCGGGGTAGGTCATCTGCTCGTGCTCCATTATGAAGCTCACGGCATTGCCTCCCTTGCCGCAGCCGAAGCAGTGGCAGGTGCCGCGAGCGGGCGACACCATGAACGAAGGGGTTTTCTCGTCGTGAAACGGACACAGCCCCTTGTAGTTTGCACCGCTACGTCTGAGCGTTACAAACTCCGACACTACCTCCACGATGTTGGCGGCCGATTTTATGCGTTCTATGGTGGGCTGATCTATCATAAGTAGGTATTCAAAATTATTCGTATATACTTATATGTCGGCAGATGTTTATTATACTTTGACATGTCTCTGCACTTTCTTTTTGGCTGTATGCCCGGCTTTCATCGGTCGTGTAGCCCGCTACACTCCCTCTTCAACCCGAACATACAACCAAAAATAAGGCGCATATCCATATCAAATAATTTTGAACACCTACTTATTAGTTGCGAAGTTACTCATTTTTTTTGAGTCGGCGACAACACTACGGCCTAAAATAACGTTAACCGTGCGTTGGTGGCGGCGTGCGGCAGCCGCGACACGCGCGTGCTGCATCTGCACAATGCGCGTGCACCATGTGCCGCACGCCACAAAGAGCATAATGGCGGGCTGCCATCAAGGCTCCGGCGCGATACAATGCGCACCTCGCCGCACTGCACAAAACACCGCATTTGTGCACATAAACGCACGTTTTGTGCATTTTATTAGCGTTTAATTTGGCTGTGCATCAAAAAGTTATTACTTTTGCACCTTGAAATTTCACAATAATTACTATTATATGAGTTTGAAAATTGTTGTACTTGCCAAGCAAGTACCCGACACAAGAAACGTCGGCAAAGACGCGATGACGGCCGAGGGAACGGTCAACCGCGCGGCCTTGCCCGCCATCTTCAACCCCGAAGACCTTAACGCCCTGGAGCAGGCCCTCCGCCTCAAAGAACAGAATCCGGGCTCGACAGTAGGAATACTCACCATGGGCCCGCCCCGTGCGGCCGAAGTTATACGTCAGGGACTTTATCGCGGAGCCGACACGGGTTGGCTTCTCACCGACCGTTTGTTTGCCGGTGCCGACACCCTCGCAACATCTTACGCCCTTGCCACTGCCATAAAGAAAATCGGCGGCGTTGACGTAGTGATTGGCGGACGCCAGGCCATCGACGGCGACACCGCACAGGTGGGTCCGCAGGTGGCACAGAAACTGGGTCTTGCCCAGGTGACATACGCCGAGGAGATAACCAAATGCGAGGACGGCAAACTCACCATACGCCGCCACATCGACGGCGGTGTGGAAACAGTGGAAGCACCGCTGCCGCTCGTTGTCACAGTGACAGGAAGCGCAGCCCCCTGCCGCCCGTGCAACGCCAAGCTCGTGATGAAATACAAGCGTGCCACCGCTCCCATGGAGCGTGCCGCCGACGATGCTTACAACTATCTGTATGAGGAGCGCCCCTACCTCACACTCAACCAGTGGACAGTGGCCGACGTTGACGGCGACCCGGCACAGTGCGGCCTCAGCGGCTCGCCCACAAAGGTGAAGGCCGTGAAGAACATCGTGTTCCAGGCCAAGGAAAGCAAGACACTCACAGGCAGCGATGCCGACGTTGAGAGCCTCATAAAGGAGTTGCTCAGCGAGAAAATCATCGGTTAAACCCCAAAGTTTTTAAAAGAAAAAGAAATGAACAACGTTTTTGTATATTGCGAGATAGAGGGAACTACCGTTGCCGAGGTGTCTCAGGAACTGCTCACCAAGGGCCGCAAGCTGGCCAACCAGCTCGGCGTGGAGCTCAACGCCATCGTTGCCGGAACTGACATCAAGGGCAAGGTGGAAAGCCAGATACTGCCCTACGGAGTTGACAAACTGTTCGTGTTCGACGCCGAGGGACTCTTCCCCTATACTTCAGCACCCCACACCGACATTCTGGTGAACCTCTTCAAGGAGGAGCAACCGCAGGTAGCACTCATGGGTGCCACCGTGATAGGACGCGATTTGGGCCCGCGCGTGTCGTCGTCGCTCACCAGCGGACTTACCGCCGACTGCACAGAGCTTGAAATCGGCGACTACGACGACAAGAAGTCGGGCAAGCACTACGACAACCTTCTCTATCAGATACGTCCCGCCTTCGGTGGAAACATCGTGGCAACAATCGTCAACCCCGACCACCGTCCGCAAATGGCGACAGTGCGCAGCGGCGTGATGCAGAAAGCCCTGTATGAGGGCGAGGCCAAGGGCGAGGTGGTTTATCCCGAAGTGGCCAAGTATGTGCCCGCCGCCGACTATGTGGTGAAGGTGCTCGACCGCCACGTTGAAGCTGCAAAGCACAACCTTAAGGGCGCACCCATCGTGGTGGCCGGAGGCTACGGTGTGGGCAGCAAGGAGAATTTCGACCTGCTCTTCCAGCTTGCCAAGGAACTGCACGGAGAGGTTGGCGCAAGCCGCGCAGCCGTGGATGCCGGTTGGGTTGACCACGACCGCCAGATAGGACAGACGGGCGTGACCGTACACCCGAAGGTGTATATCGCCTGCGGAATATCGGGACAGATACAGCACATTGCCGGAATGCAGGACTCGGGCATCATCGTGTCGGTGAACAGCGACCCCGAAGCACCGATAAACAAGATTGCCGACTATGTTATAAACGGCACCGTTGAGGAGGTGCTGCCCAAACTCATAAAGTATTACAAGCAGAATTCCAAGTAAAAAGAAAGAAATGGCAAATTACTATACAGACCACCCCGAGTATGACTTCTATCTGAACCACCCGGAGATGAAGCGTGTTGTGGAACTCAAGGAGCGCAACTTCGCAGACAAGGACAAATATGAGGACGCGCCGGTTGACTTCGACGACGCTATCGAGAACTACAAGCGCGTGCTCGAGATAACGGGCGACATAGCAGCCAACATCATCGAGCCCAACTCGGAGAGTGTTGACCTCGAAGGACCGCACCTCGTTGACGGACGCATGCACTACGCATCGAAGACCCTCGACAACCTCAAGGCCACACGCCAGGCAGGTCTTTGGGGCATCTCGATGCCGCGCCGCTACAACGGACTCAACATGCCCATCACCCCCTACTCCATGGCTTCGGAGATTGTGTCGTGTGCCGACGCAGGCTTCCAGAACATCTGGTCGCTGCAGGACTGCATCGAGACTCTCTACGAATTCGGTTCGGAGGAGCAGCGCGAGAAATACATCCCGCGTGTGTGCGCAGGCGAGACCATGAGTATGGACCTCACCGAGCCCGACGCAGGAAGCGACCTTCAGCGCGTGATGCTCAAAGCCACATTCGACGAGGAGAACAACTGCTGGCGACTGAACGGCGTGAAGCGTTTCATAACCAACGGCGACTCTGACATCCACCTCGTGCTGGCACGCTCTGAAGAGGGCACTCACGACGGCCGCGGATTGTCGATGTTCATCTACGACAAGCGCGAGGGCGGCGTTACGGTGCGCCACATCGAGCACAAGCTGGGCATACACGGTTCGCCCACATGCGAACTTGTCTACAAGAACGCCAAGGCCGAACTTTGCGGAAGCACACGTCTGGGCCTTATCAAATATGTGATGGCACTGATGAACGGCGCACGCCTCGGCATCGCTGCACAGTCGGTGGGCGTGAGCCAGGCTTCATACAACGAGGCTCTGTCCTACGCAAAGGAGCGCAAGCAGTTTGACACTGCCATCGTGAAGTTCCCTGCCGTCTACGACATGGTGAGCCGCATCAAGGCTAAGCTCGACGCCGGACGCAGCATTCTCTACCAGACAGCACGCTACGTTGACATTTACAAGGCTCTTGAGGACATCTCGCGCGAGCGCAAGCTCACCGCCGAGGAGCGTCAGGAACTCAAGAAATACTCTCGCCTGGCCGATGCCTTCACTCCGTTGGCAAAGGGCATGAACTCGGAATATGCCAACCAGAACGCCTACGACGCAATCCAGGTGCACGGCGGTTCGGGCTTCATCATGGAATACAAGAGCCAGCGCCTCTACCGCGACGCACGCATCTTCTCTATATACGAGGGCACAACACAGCTGCAGGTGGTGGCCGCAATACGCTACATCACCAACGGCACCTACCTCGGAATAATCAAGGAAATGCTCGCACGCGAGGTTTCTGACGAGATGAAGCCGCTGCAGAATCGCGTGGCCAAGCTCGTGGACCTCTACGAGGAAAGCGTGAACAGCGTGAAGGAAGAGAACAACCAGGAGAAGCAGGACTTCGTGGCTCGCCGCCTCTACGAGATGACCGGCGACATCGTGATGTCGCTCCTCATCACCGAGGATGCCACACGCGCCCCCGAACTCTTCGCCAAGAGCGCCAACGTGTATGTGCGCCACGCCGAGGAGGAAGTGATCGGACACTACAACTTCATCAAGAACTTCAACGCTGCCGACCTTGCATTCTACCGTCAGGTGGAGAGCGAGAAGGCCGAATAAACCGAGAATTGTGACTGCGGCAACTGCCGCCACACAACGATAAAAGCCGCACGGTGGAGATTGCCTCCTCCGTGCGGCTTGTTTTTTATAATCATTTGCGGCGCACCGTGTGCCCAGTCGAGTAGAGTGTTCTAAATCAGATTAAAAAAATGAGCAGATTTTTATGTTGGTATAAATTTGCAACTATCTGATTCTCATAAAGGATTCAGCAATTAAAGCCCTGCAAGGGCGTAACAATCCCAGCCCAGGGTGAGGACCGAGCGAAGCGAGGGACGTAACCCTGGGTTCTATGTACGACGTAACAGGTTGGCCTGTAAGGTCAACACATACCTAATTGATTGTGCTGACCTTACAGGCCAGTCTTGAAAACCAACCGGTTACCCAGGGTTACACCGCTTCACTACGTTCTGCGGTTCACCCTGGGCTGGGATTGTTACGCCCTTTCAGGGCTTAGTATGCAATACACAACAAAATTGCGACCACTTTTTCTGAATTTTGAACACCCTACCTGTCGAGCCAAAGCGCACAAGGGTTACAGAGTCTTGCAGTTTTTCAGTCCGCGTATGGTAGCTACGGGGTCGGCAGCCTTGAATATGTAACTGCCGCTGACAAGCACATCGGCTCCGGCCGCAACAAGCTGCGGCGCATTGTCGCCGGTTACTCCGCCGTCGACTTCAATGAGGGCATTGCTGCCCGACTCGGCCACGAGCTTGCGCAGACGAGCCACCTTGGCGGTGGTGCTGTCGATGAATTTCTGACCGCCGAAACCGGGGTTAACACTCATTAGTTGCACAACGTCAACATCGCAGATGATGTCTTCGAGCATACATACGGGCGTTGACGGATTGAGGGTGACACCGGCTTTCATTCCGGCGGCGTGTATTTCCTGTATGGTGCGGTGCAGATGCGTGCATGCCTCGTAGTGCACACTCATCAGAAAAGCGCCCGTGTCGGCCACCTGTCTGATGTAGTTTTCGGGATGCACAATCATTAGGTGCACATCAAGCGGTTTTTTACACACTTTTGCAACGGCACTGATTACTGGAAATCCGAATGAAATGTTGGGCACGAACACACCGTCCATGACATCAAGGTGCAGCCAGTCGGCCTCGCTGCGGTTTATCATTTCCAAATCGGTATTGAGGTCGAGAAAATTGGCCGACAGCAGCGATGGTGATATAAGCGTTTCCATTAAATGCTTTGCTTCCTGTTAGTTTAGACAATATGCGCTTGTAATGTTTCCCGCCTTGAGTGCTTGGCAGGATCGTGCTATCTGCCGTATGATGCAGAGCGTCTGCTCCGACGGTTTGAGTTCTTCAGAAGTAAAATGTTTCATGGGCAATTTGGTTTAATTGTTCCGGGCTGCATTCACCCGTGCGTCACGGTGTTTCCGTGGCCGTCTTATGTTTATTAAACGCATTTTGATTGCCTTTATTACATTTTCGCAATGTTTTTTTATGCACCAGGCAAAAGCCGCACCGTGAAAGCCACACATCAGCATGGCAATAAATACGGCATGTCTTGAAAATAATTTTGCATAATGGGAGGGGTAAAATTGCCTGTAATTTGCTAACTTTGCATATGTGCGACAATTGCCGCACGATTGTAAAGCACGGTGCTGCGGCACTCGTCTTTCATCGAATCAAGAAAAACTCTAACCGTCACGAATATGAAAATGCGCAGTATTTTATCCTTGGCTTTCATTCTGCTTGCGCCACTTGGCGCAATGGGGCAGCCGAAAGTGCACACTACAACACAACGGGCCGCATCGACGACCTATCCAATTGACGACTACGACGAGCCACGCGTAGGCACCACGCCCGACGAAACCGCATGGGCAGCAGCTGCCGCCGGAATCAATTTCTCATGGGCTCCGCGCGACACGCGTTTCTCGCTGCACAAGGTGCCCAGCATTGAAACGACAGACAGCACGTCGGTAACGGTGTGGAAAGGCGAACGCGCCAACCTGCTTGCCGTGATTTACAGCAAGACGGCACAAGGCAAACTGACGCTCAAAGCCTCAGCCCTTCAGCGCGAAGGGGCTGCCGACGTGGACGGTGTTGTATTGCCGCGCTTCGTCAACTATATAATCACCGACGACTACGCTTCGTGCGGCGACCACGACATGACCTACTCACAATGGCTCGTGCCCGACGTGATTGACCAGGACAAGCCGCACGACGTGCCTGCAATGGAGACACGCCCGGTGTGGTGTACGGTGGAAACACCACGCGACATTGCCGCAGGCAGCTACACCACCATCATAGAGGCCACCAACGATCAGGGCACTGTGGTTGGAAAACTGGTGCTCACGGTGAATGTGGCTGACCGCCTGTTGCCCGAAACCGGCAAACAGAAATTCCACCTCGACCTATGGCAACAGCCTTATGCCGTGAGCCGCTACTACGGCACGGGACAGTGGACCGACGAGCACCTTGATGCCTTGCGACCTTATCTTAAGGCTTTGGCACGCGCCGGACAATGCACCGTTTCGACAATACTCTTCTACGAACCGTGGGGAAAGCAGTCGCACGACAAGTTTGAACCTATGGTGGAAACTGTAAAGACTGCCGACGGTGCGTGGAAATACGATTACACCGTGTTTGACAAATATGTGGAGCTTTGCAACGAGTGCGGCATCAACAAGCAGATAAACTGCTTCAGCATGGTGCCGTGGGACATGAGTTTCCGCTACAAAGACGAAGCTACTGGCAGCTACAAATATCTCACTACGAGCACCACGGCATCACAATACAAAGAGTTGTGGACTACATTCCTCACGAGTTTCAAGGCTCACCTGCAAGAAAAAGGGTGGTTTGAGAAAACCAACATAGCCATGGACGAGCGCGGTGAGAGCGACATGCTCAATGCCTATGCCATAGCCAGCGCGCAAGGCTTCAGCATGGCATTGGCCGGAAATTACCACAGTTCGCTCTGCGACAAACTGAAAGATTACAGCGTGGCATTGGGTCAGGCCAGCCAGTTCACTACTGAAGAGATGCAGCAACGCAAGCAAGACGGACGCGTAACCACGTTCTACACAAGCTGCTCAAACCCTGAACCCAACATATTTACGCACTCACAGACGGCCGAGGCCGCCTATCTGCCGCTGCATGCAGCCGCCTACGACATCGACGGTTTCCTGCACTGGTCGTTCATCAACTGGGACGAACATCCGCTCACCGACAGCCGTTTCCGCATGTTCGAGGCCGGCGACACTTACTGTTACTATCCCGGCAACCGACCGAGCGTGCGATTCGAGAGGATGATAGAAGGCATACAGCAGTTTGAGAAAGTGCAGATATTGAAGGAGGAATACAAGGACAACAAAACTGTTACGGCCAAACTCAACAGTCTTCTCGAACGTTTCAAGAACACAAGTGCCTCGGGCGACGAGTGCGCCAAGGCCGTTGACGATATTGAGGAATTCCTCAACAATTGCACAGATCAGCCCGACTCGCAGAAAATAACCGGCATAAAAGACCTTTTCAACACCAGCAACGGCGACGGCGAAGTGCCACCTTACCGCATTCCCGGACTTGCCCGCACCTATAACGGCCGGCTCATTGCCACTGCAGCACGTCTTGTTTGCGGCACCGACCCCGGTTTCGGACAGGTGGACGTGGTGTGCCGCACAAGCGACGACAACGGTGCTACATGGAGCGAAATAAAAGATGTGGCCGTGGGAACGGGCATAACATCGGCAACAGAGAATTATTTCGACACGGCTTTCGGCGACCCTGCCATTGTGGCCGACCGTGACAGCAAAGAGGCTCTGATAATTGCCGTGGGCGGATGCACGCTTTACACAAGCGAATACACCACGCGCAAGAACCCTAACCTCGTGGCTCTCATACGCAGCCACGACAACGGCGAGACATGGGAAAAACCTGTTGACATAACCGAAGACATATATGGCCTGTTCGACGGCACCGACCCAATGGAGGCGGCATTCGTAGCCGGCGGCAGAATATTCCAAAGCCGCGTGGTTAAGAAGGGCGACTATTACCGTCTGTATGCTGCACTATGCGCACGCCCCTGCGGCAACAAAGTGGTGTATTCCGACGATTTCGGGGCCACATGGCATGTGCTCGGAGGCGCAGCGGCACGTCCTGCTGCCGACGGCAACGAGGCAAAATGCGACGAACTGCCCGACGGACGGGTGATACTATCGTGCCGTATATCAGGCGGACGGGTGTATAACGTGTTCACCTACACCGACACCCGCAACGGCAAAGGCGATTGGGACACATCGACAAAATGCGTATTCGAAGGATCAGGCCTCACCCCTGGCGGCAATTCCACCAACGGCGAGATGCTTGTGTTGCCCGTAAAGCGCAACAAAGACAACAAGGAAATGTATATAGCACTGCAATCCATACCGACAGGAAGTAGCCGCACCGACGTGGGCATATACTATAAGGAAATGAACGAGGTGGCCGATTTCGATGGCGCAGCCGGGATTTCAACGGGTTGGGACGGATTCTTCCAAGTGAGCGACACCGCATCGGCATACAGTTCAATGGAGCTGCAGGCCGACGGCAAAATCGGTTTCTTCTGGGAAGAGATTCTTACGAGTTTCGGCAAACGCCAGAACCCGGTGACAACAAGTTTCCCAACGGGCAGCGGAACGCACAACTTTGACGGTTTCGACAACCTGTATGCCGCAATAAGTCTTGAAAAAATCACTGGCGGAGCATACAGTTTGAAACTCGATGCCGACCGCCGCGCCTTTCTGCAAAGCTATTTCAAAGCCGTAAGTGAGAATGCCGACATCACAACCGAGAACAAAACACTGCTGAACGAAGCCATTGAAGGATTGAGCGAACAACCCACTACCGACGAGATTGACCGTATATACAACCTGCTCGGCAGCAGCGAAGCAGCCGACAAATGGGACGGACATATCGTGACGCTCACCAATGTGCAGTATAACGGAGACGAGTATGCCCTGTATGTTGACAGCGACAACATCCTTCAGTTGTCTTCATCGTCGGCCGCATCGTTGGGAAAAAGCGCCGAGTTTGCCTGCGTAAAGCGGACAGGCGGGAAACATACGTTCTACAACAAAGCGTCGGAAACATACATGATATGGCGTGCCGGCGGAAACTACGGCTACAACGACAACGCCGGAACACTGGCCTCCTACACTCCGACATGGTGTGACTGGACTGTAAACGACGGCAGCGCGACACACGAAGGCACCAACTGGCTTCTCAGCAAACGCGCCAACGGCACCACCGACGGCACTCTGATAGTGCTGTCAACCGGCGTGTTCGACTCTTGGATGAACAGTGTGGCATGGTCGTCGGGTTACAGCAACCTCTTCCGCATCGACGTAGTGGGCGACACCGACGGCATTGCCGACATAAAAGGATATGCCAACAAAAGCAACGAACCGGTTTACGACCTGTCGGGAATACGCGTGTCTGCACCGACACGCGGCGTATATGTAACGGCAGGCAAGAAGATTATCTACTGAAAACTGCGCGCCGCAAGGCTCCACACAGCATAAAATACAAGGCCACAAAAGAGGGGTATTTATTGGTTGCAAGATTGTTTGCATCAATAAATACCCCTTTTCTGTGGCCTTAAAACCTATCAGGAATCCATAATCCGGCGCATGTCTGCGACACGGCGGTTACTCCCACTCTATTGTCGAAGGCGGTTTTGACGATATGTCGTAGCAAACGCGGTTAACGCCCTTCACCTTGTTTATTATTTCATTCGACACCTTTGCCATGAAATCATAAGGCAGATGCGCCCAGTCGGCAGTCATGGCATCGGTTGAAGTAACCGCACGCAGGGCCACGGGATGCTCGTAAGTGCGCTCATCGCCCATAACGCCTACCGAGCGTACAGTTGACAACAGCACCGTTCCGGCCTGCCAAATCTTGTCGTAAAGACGCTCGCCGTCGGGGCAGATATAGCTCTGCATGTTGCTGATGTAGATGTCGTCGGCATCCTGAAGAATGCGCACTTTCTCGCGGGTGATGTCGCCAAGGATGCGCACTGCAAGGCCGGGACCGGGGAACGGATGACGCTTTATGAGCCGCTCGGGCATTTGCAGTTGTCGTCCGGCACGCCGAACCTCGTCTTTGAAGAGCCATTTCAGCGGCTCACACAGTTGCAGGTGCATTTCCTTTGGCAGTCCGCCCACGTTGTGGTGGCTCTTTATCACCTTTCCGGTAATGTTCAAGCTTTCAATGCGGTCGGGGTAGATGGTGCCTTGCGCGAGCCATTTGGCGTCGGTTATTTTCTTTGCTTCGGCATTGAACACCTCAACAAAATCGCGTCCTATAATCTTGCGTTTCTGCTCGGGGTCGGTTACTCCCTCCAAATCCTTGAAGAATTTCTCGCTAGCGTCAACGCCTATCACGTTGAGTCCAAGCCCTTCATAGTCGGCCATTACCTGCTGGAACTCGTTCTTGCGCAGCATTCCATGATCGACAAATATGCAAGTAAGGTTCTTGCCTATGGCTTTGTTGAGCAGCACGGCGCACACCGAAGAGTCAACGCCACCGCTCAGTCCGAGTATAACGCGGTCGTTGCCGAGTTGCTCTTTCAGCTCGTTCACGGTTGACTCCACAAACGATGCCGGGCTCCATTCCTGCTTGCTTCCGCAGATGTCAACCACGAAATTGCTGAGCAACTGCTTGCCCTGCACCGTGTGGTAGACCTCGGGGTGGAACTGTACGGCCCACACTGGGTTGGCAGTAGAGGCATAGGCAGCAAACTTAACGTCTGCCGTCGAGGCTATAACATGGCAGTCTGACGGGATGGCGGTGATTGTGTCGCCGTGGCTCATCCACACCTGCGAGTTCTCGTCAAAGCCCTTGAACAGCGGATTTTCCTTGTCGAATGTCTGCAAATTGGCGCGTCCATACTCTCGGGTACCGGTTTGTTCAACCTTACCGCCATTGGCATACGAAATGAACTGAGCCCCGTAGCAGATGCCGAGAACCGGGTATTTGCCCACGAAACGCGACAAATCCACCTTGAAAGCCTCGGGGTCGTGCACGGAATAAGGCGAGCCGCTGAGTATTACTCCTATTATTCCCTCCTCGTTCTCGGGGAACTTGTTGTAGGGGAGAATCTCGCAGAAGGTGTCGAGTTCGCGCACACGGCGGCCAATAAGCTGCGTGGTCTGCGACCCGAAATCAAGAATGATGATCTTCTGTTGCATATTTATATTGTTGTGATGATTGTTTCCTGATGTTGTGCGGCATTGTTCGCGGTTCAGAGAGTTCCGAGAAAAGCCTCGGCCTGTGCCAGAGTGTCGAGCTTGCCTATGTCCATGAGTTTCAGGTCGGGTTTCACATAGCCCATAATCGGGTGGTCGGCACACGCTTTAAGATAGAAGTCGATGATGCCGAAACGGTCGGGCATGCTATCCATGAGGGCGAGCAGGCGCGGTGCTATGGCGTGTATTCCGGAAAAGGCATACATCCGGCACTGCTTGGGGGCAAGGTCTTTGCGCGGCGATTTCACCTCGCCTGTTTCGATATTTGTCCATCCCACGAGCCTCATGTCGTCATCAAATAGCAGATAGCGTTTTGTCTTGCGGCTGCTCACAAGCAGCACGGCATCAGCTTTTCCGGCCTTTTCGCTGTCGGCAGCGAGCCGATAGAACTCGGCAAGGTTGACATTGCTGAGAATATCGACGTTGTGAATGAGTATGGGTGAGTCGTTACAGAACAATGGACGGGCCTTCTTTATTCCGCCACCAGTATCGAGTAGTGCCGCAGTCTCGTCGGAAACAAGCGTTTCCACGCCTTCCTGTGGATTGGCGGCGAGATAGTCTTTAATCTGACTGGCGAAATGATGCACGTTGACAACGATGCGTTTTGTGCCCGCAGCGGCGAGCCTGTCGGCCACGCGCCTTATGAGCGGCTCGCCCCCTACCCTCACCAATGCCTTGGGCATCGTGTCGGTGAGCGGTTTCAAGCGGGTGCCAAGCCCGGCAGCGAATATCATTGCCTGCATCATAGTTGTCAAGATGGTGAACGTTTGCGCTATGCAGTTGCAAAAGTAACGATTTTATTGCAAACGGCAAAGTGTGCCGCGCGTTTTTTGCCGCTACTGCTTTGCCTCGAACACTTGGCTTATGCCCTGTTCGCGGTGACACACACGCACCTCAATGCCGAACTTTTCGTGCAGGTGCATGGCGAGATGTTGGGCCGAATACACGCTTCGGTGCTGTCCGCCGGTGCACCCGAACGAGAACATCAGGTCGGTGAATCCACGGTCGATATATCGTTGCACATGCGCGTCGGCGAGTTTGTACACACTGTCGAGAAACGTGAGTATCTCGCCGTCGTCTTCAAGAAAGCGCACCACGGGTTCGTCAAGACCCGTGAGTTTCTTGTATGGTTCGTAGCGTCCAGGGTTGTGCGTGCTGCGGCAATCAAACACATAGCCTCCGCCATTGCCCGACTCGTCGGCCGGAATGCCCTTGCGGTAGGAGAAACTGAACACGCGCACCACGAGCGGCCCCTTGCCGTCATACTTCGAGAATGTGGCCGGCCCGTCTTGCGGATGTCCTGCAAACACATTGTCGGTGGCCGTTCGGAAACCGTCGGCGCGGCTCAGTGCAGGTTCTTCTATACGGGCGTAGCGCGGCATCTCGGTGAGGCGGCGCAGCAAGTCCATTAAATAAGGATAGGGGAAATGGTCGGCCATTTTCACTATTTCGCGCAGATTGTCGATAGCCGGGGGTATCGACTCGATGAAATGGCGTTTTCTTTCAAAATAACCACGGAAGCCGTAGGCACCGAGCACCTGCAGTGTGCGGAACAAGACGAACAGGCTCAACCTGCCCACAAAGTGCCTCACCGACGGCACCTCGGTATAGTTTTTCAGCGAGTCGTAGTATTCGGCCACCAGTTCACGCCTCAGTTTGTTGGGATATTTGGCCGATGCTTGCCACAGAAACGACGCAAGGTCGTAGTAGTAAGGCCCTTTGCGTCCGCCCTGGAAATCGATGAAATATGGATTGCCGCCTTCGTCGAGCATTATGTTGCGTGCCTGGAAATCGCGGTAGAGGAAACTGTCGGTTGCCTCGGCAGTGAGATCTTTGGCCATCAGGCGGAAATTGGCTTCGAGCTTGAGCTCGTGGAAATCAAGACCCGACGGCTTCAAGAAGCAATACTTGAAATAGTTGAGGTCGAAGAGCACGCTGTCCTCGTCGAATTCCGGCTGTGGATAACAGTTTGTCCAGTCGAGCCCGCGCGCCCCGCGTATCTGGATGTTGGGCAACTGCCGTATTGCCGCCTTCAACAGTTGCTTCTCGCGCTGGTTGTAACGGCCACCCGCCTGCCTGCCGCCGGCAATTGCATCAAACAACGACACATTGCCAAGGTCGGTCTGCAGATAGCGCAGTCCGTCGTCAGAAGCGGCCAACACGCGCGGCACGGGCAGTTGCCTGTGCGCGAAATGGTCGGCAAGATATATGAAGGCGTGGTTTTCGTCACGGCTCGTGCCTATCACTCCCACAACGGTGCTGCCGTCGTCTGCGCTAAACCGGTAATACTCGCGGTTGCTGCCCGCACCTTTCATGCGCTCGGTTTTCGCGGGGCTGTGGCCCTGCCATTTCTCATACAGTTTTATTAATTGTTCCACGCGATTTTAAGTTTTGGTATGGTTCAGCTACAACTGGCGATGCATCACTCACCCGAAATATTTCTTGTCTTTCTTGTCGGCCCATGCCTTAATCAGTCTGTCGGCCACGAGCACGAGTATTATCACCCCTGCCGCGATAGGCAGCGAACCGGTGAGTGCCCATGTTCCTCCGAAGATTATGGCAAACAACACGATCAGTTTCAAGCTAAAATAATTTTTCATAATGCGAAATTATAAAAAAAACGGCACATAGCGGCATAGCTGCATGATTTTATCTTTCCAACTTTCACAATCTTTCCGCACGAAAAAATCGCATGTCTCACGACATACGATTTCCAAAAACAAACTACTTAAAAACTAATCTACTAAAACAAATCTAAACATTATGCCAAAATGGGTCAAATGTTTTCTATAACATTCGCAAATTTAGTATGTTTAATCACATTTTCAATAAACGGAAACAATAAATTAATTATTTTTCACATCTTTATCCAAATTTACTGAAATAGAGCTTGTTGCGTGGTTACAGTTTGCAATCCCGACATTACATAACCGCCAATTTATGGCGTTTGACATATCGTTGGGCGAGGCATGAGTTTCAATGTGTAACCAAGAGGCAAACACCATGACGCACAACCCTCCCTTCAACGCCGCCATCGACATGCATGACCGTGAAGCCGTGACCGCGCAAGTGACCTGCGAAAAGTCTGCAAGATGCCTGTGGCCGAGGATCAGGAAATGCCGAGAAGCGGTATTATCGAAGGTGTGAGCAACGATGTGAAGATGCCGTTGAGCGTGAGCCCGAGACTGGCGTAGGCTCCATGCACCTGACTGTGGTCCATCGATGTGGCCGTGCCTATGGCGTGGGCAGCGGTGCCCATAGACAATCCCTGTGCCACGGGCGACTTCACACGGGCAAAACCCATGGTGCGGTAGCCGCACACCGCGCACAAAAGTCCCACGCTCACCACCACAGCAGCGGTGAGCGACGGAATGCCGCCTATGGCTTTCGTCACCTCCATGGCAATGGGAGTAGTGACCGACTTCGATGCGAGCGAGAGAATAACCTCGCGCGACGCACCCATGGCCTTGGCTATATACACCACCGACACCACGCCCACCACGCAGCCGGCAAGTTCTGAAAGCAATATAGGGGTGAGTTGTTTTTTTATTGTCGAGAGCTGCATATACAACGGCACACCAAGTGCCACGACAGCCGGGCGAAGCCAAAACTCAATCATGTGCCCGCCCTCGTTGTAGGTTTCATAGCTCACGCCGGTCACCTTGAGAAACGCTATGATGCAGCAAATCGATACAAGTATGGGGTTCATAATCACCCATCCGGTGTAACGGCGCAACAATTTGCCCAGAAAATAAGTGCCAAAGGTGAGTGCTATAAGGAAAAATTCGTTTGAAAAATAACTCATTCTACAGTCTTTTTGGTTCTACTTATGTGTTTTCGAAATGTCCTTTGCCTTGTCGCGCACCTTGCCATAGCACTGGTGCACCCAACCCGTAACGGCAAGCACAAGCACCGTTGACACCACCGACGCAACGACTATCGGCAGAAACTGGGCCTTGATTATGTCGAAATAGAGCATTATGGCCACGCCGGGCGGCACAAAGAAGAAACCAATGTTGCCTACGAGGAAATCGGAGATGCTGCGCACCCATTCCAAACGTATAACCTTCAACTTGAGCAACAGCGTAAGCAACAGCATGCCGACAATGCTCGACGGAAGCGGGATGTGGGTGAGCCAAATTATAAACTCGCCCAACGCAAGACAGCCAAAGATTATGGCCAACTGACGTATCATCATATTACCTTAAATGTATTTGTTGTTATCCGAAGTAAACCTTCGTTTTGTTATCCAAGTGCAAAGTTAACGCTTATTTACGAAATATAACGTATTTACACCAAATAATCGCAGACCTATGCAGAACTAGCGCACTCAATCCAAGCGTACAACGATATTTCCGGGCAGTCCGCACGCCACGCAAAGGCTGATATTAAAACACGTTGTGCCGAAAAACAACTGCCCGGCAACAGATAATAGGCAATGATTTTATAACTTTGCCTTGCCGTAATGGCAATAAAACCCTCTCTCATGCCCACACATAATATATATTTAGAACAATCGCTTTTCCCCGAAGACGAACTGCAAGCAGCCCCGGAGGAAGAAACAAAGGAATATGACTTGACCGACCTTTTCAACCGTCTCGCCAAATCAAGGTTCCGCAGCAGATTTCATCTTACGCTGAAAGACCGTGAGTATATTACCGCCAAGGGACTTGACACCATACGCAGCCATGCCAAGGATTTCGTGGCAAAGCGTCTGTCGCCTGCCGTCATTCCCAACGACGGCAGACAGACACCTATGAGAGGGCATCCAGTGTTTCTCGCGCAACACGCCACCGGATGTTGTTGCCGGGGTTGCTTCTTCAAGTGGCACCATATTGCGCCAGGAAAGCAACTTACGAAAGAAGAACAAAACTACGCCGTTGCCGTGCTTATGGCATGGATTGAAAGGCAGATGCAAGAGTAATGTCATTCATGATAGCCAAAACATATTCATTTTTTGAAGAACCACGAATATTACAAATCCAACGAATTTTCAGCCAAAGCCATATTCGTGAAAATTCGAAAAATTCGTGGTTAAAAAATTATTAGTGTCCGGTAAAATATAGGTCTAACATTGTAAAACGTGGAATGTCTGTCCCTTATAAGGCTTCAGAAAACACGGGGCTTACTTTTGCCCATTGCAAGGTCTGCTATCCATTTCCCCTGAAAGGGGCGCATAATATAGGATAGGGGCTTTCCCCTATCTATTAGGCATTACTTTCTTTTGCCCCTGTAGGGGGCGTATATTTCAATGCCACAATGAATTATGCGCCCCTTACAGGGGCAATTTTGTTGATAAACATAAACGCAGGGGCAAGCCCCTGCGCTATAATATGTCGTCCCTACGGGACTTGCCAGTTGCAAAGTTTTTACCGGACACCATTATTAAAAAATAAGATGCAAGCATAGGTTGAACCACAAATATAACAAATCCAACGAATTATACCTCCAAGCCATGTTCGTGAAAATTCGAAAAATTCGTGGTTAAAAACTATTGGTGTCCGGTAAAAACTTTGCAACCATCAAGTCCCGTAGGGACGACAG
>CAVKCP010000023.1:0-67 GCA_963654815.1 Lachnospiraceae bacterium
GTAAACTTTTGATCTAACATAGTAAAACGTTGAATGGATGTTCTTTATAAGTTTTGGGAAATTCGGG
>CAVKCP010000023.1:186-28114 GCA_963654815.1 Lachnospiraceae bacterium
TATTATAGGATAGGGGCTTGCCCCTATCTATCAAAGCACACCGTCTTTTGCCCCCGTAGGGGGCGCATAATTCATTGTAATATTGAAATATACGCCCCATACTGGGGCAAATTTGTAGAAAACAATAAACGCAGTGGCAAGCCCCTGCGCTATAATCTGTCATCCCTACGGGACTTTCCAGTTACTAAGTTTTTACCGGACACCAATAAAATTTTAACAATTCATAATCGCTGAGAATGCCGTTTTTCCATACCGAAGGCAAACGTGCAGGTTTTGTGCATATTCTCGCTGTAAATGTACAACGCGTTGATAATAAGGGAAGTATGTGATGATTAAAGGACTATGTGTGCTTGCCTAAACTGTTGGTAATGCCTTTTTGTTGTTCAAGTAAGGCTTGTTTGCGTCTTGCATGGGGCTTTGTTTTGTCGCGAAAAAGGCATGTTTGTAATGCAACAAAGGCTTGTTCGGTTGCCGAACAAGCCTTTGTTGTGTAGAGTAGTCCGTCAAATTGCGGCAGAAAGCGGCTTTTTCTTTACTGCGGTTGTCTGGTTTTGCAGTTCCTGCGGTAAAGATATTTTACCGTTGCGGGCGTGTTTTTAACATTTCGGCGCCGCTGCAATCAATACGATGCGGTGCATTCTATGCCCATTGCGGCCACACGGTCGCGTATGCCGTTTAGCTCTTCGTGGGTTGCTTTAAGCAGTCCGTGGTCGGGCGTTTCGCGGTCGATGGTGTAAATCATCACCTCGCGCGGCTTTATCCGCTGCACCGCCTGCAGCCAAGGTGCCACAAATTCGTCGCCGGTGTTGTTGACGTCGTGTCCGTTTGACGTGCCTTTCATAAACATAGTCTGTATGATCACATGCCCGTTAAACGATGCCAGTGTGGCAATGATGCGTTCCACGTCGTAAGTTTGACTTGTTGGGCGGTCAACGCGGCGTATGTACTCGGGGTCAACGGTGTCTAGTTTCAGTATGTTGTTGTCAACGCGCATGAGTGCGGCATGCACTTCGGGGCGGTGAGCCATGGTGCTGTTGCTCAGCACCGACACCTTGGCCTCGGGGCAGTAGTGGTTGCGCAGTGCTATGGTGTCGTCTATTATCGCCGCGAAATCGGGGTGCGCCGTGGGTTCGCCGTTGCCTGCAAATGTTATTACATCGAGCCGTTGCCCGTTGTCGCGCATCGCGCATAGTGTGGCTTCTAACCTTTCGGCCACGAGGGCGCGGCTGGGTCGCGGCAGGGTGGGGCGGTGGTCGGCATTGAAGCCGCACTCGCAATAAACGCAATCGAATGTGCAAAGTTTGCCGTCGGCAGGCTGCAGGTTGACGCCAAGCGACGTGCCGAGCCGCCGGCTGTGTATTGGCCCGAATATGGGCGAGGGATAAATTATTGTTGACATGTTGTTGTTTGTCTTTCGGCTTTGGCGCAGTCATGGGCCGCCTGAGCTTGTCATGGCAGTCCGTGGCGCAGCCGTTATCACCCGGCAAAGGTATGCAAAATAAGCTTACCGTGCCTGTTAATAGTGGTTAAACCTTTGGTTGACAGGATATTTTTTTGTTACTTTGCAGCAAATTTGGAATGATATATCCGTATACGGAATGGGAAAGAAGCGAAACAATACCCGCAGTCGTCAGGGATTGCAGGCGGTAACTCTTTGCATAAGCACCGCACTGGTGCTCGTGTTGCTTGGCCTTGTGGTGTTCTCGGTGCTTACGGCCCGCAACCTCTCGGCCTATGTCAGGCAGAACATCGTGGTTACGCTCATGCTGCAGGACGACATGACACAGCCTGAGGCGCGTGCCTTCTGCTCGCGCCTGAAAAAGAAACCGTATATACATAGCCTTGATTATGTTAGCAAGGAGCAGGCTTTGCGCGAGGGCATACGCACCTTGGGGGCCGACCCGCGCGAATTTGTCGACGACAACCCGTTCCTCTCGTCGGTAGAGCTTACGCTCAAGGCCGACTATGCCAACACCGATTCGCTCGCGGCTATATCAGCCGAGCTGGGCAGCTATCCCAAGGTGAGCGGCGTGAAATACCAGAAAGACCTCATCGACTCGGTGAATGCCAACATCGCCAAGATAAGCATCGTGCTGCTCACGCTTGCCGTGCTGCTCACGATAGTGTCGTTCTCGCTCATCAACAACACCGTGCGGCTAGGCATCTATGCCCGCCGTTTCTCCATACACACCATGAAACTCGTGGGCGCGTCGTGGGGATTCATTCGCGGTCCGTTT
Source organism: Lachnospiraceae bacterium (assembly GCA_963654815.1). Lineage (GTDB taxonomy): Bacteria > Bacteroidota > Bacteroidia > Bacteroidales > Bacteroidaceae > Prevotella. The sequence goes on from CAVKCP010000023.1 coordinate 2,424, forward strand.
GTGCGCCGCTCCGTGGCAATAGGACTTGTGTCTTCGGTGCTGGCATGCGGCGTGTTGGGCGGGTGCGTATATGCGCTCTATGTGTATGAGCCCGGCATCATTGGCATACTCACATGGGAAGTGCTTGCAATTACCGCCGCCGTCGTGGTAGCATTCGGCATCGCAATCACCGCCTTGTGTGCAACGGTGTCGGTGAACAAATTCCTGCGCATGAAAGCCGACGAGCTATACAAGATATGATGCTCCCGGCATTGCGGAAAATCCCAAAAGAAAACATTTATATATAATAATGTGTGCGGAGCAAGTGCTCCGCCACTGTTTAGCGAAAATATAAAAATGGATAAACGTAACTTAGCTTTAGGCAAGACCAACTACATTCTCATTGCAGTGGGAATGGCTGTCGTCATCATCGGTTTCATCCTTATGAGCGGAGGCGGTTCGGACGAGACAACGTTTTCGGCCGACATCTTCAGCGTGCGCCGCGTAAAGGTGGCTCCGGTTGTGTGCTTCCTCGGTTTCATATCAATCATCTACGCCATCATGCGCAAGCCGCGTGAGGACAACGACGCACCGGCAAACGAAGAAACCGACAACACTTTGGAGTGAAACAATGCGGCAGCCTACGTGGCAGACCTACGGCAAACGTAGCCTGACCCGCGGCACTGGCATTGCGCAGGCAGGGTAGTTGTGTGCCGTCGGGGCACAGGGCATCGGCCGCATGGCGCATCCTGCAATTTACGACTATTCTTATTCATTTATTCCCAAACAGACAAAATGGACTGGTTGCAAGCATTGGTCCTTGGCATAGTGCAGGGGCTTACCGAGTATCTCCCGGTGAGCAGCAGCGGACACTTGGCCATAGGATCGTATCTTTTCGGCGTTAACGGCGAGGACAACCTCGCTTTCACGATATTGGTGCACGTTGCCACGGTGCTAAGCACACTCGTGGTGCTGTGGAAAGAGATTGACTGGATACTCAAGGGACTGTTCAAGTTCCGCATGAACGATGAGACAAAATATTTCATCAACATCATTGTCTCGATGATACCCGTCGGCATTGTCGGCGTATTCTTCAAGGATAAGGTGGAAGAGGTGTTCGGTTCGGGGCTGCTCATAGTGGGCTGCTGCCTGCTGCTCACGGCTCTGCTGCTCACATTCTCCTACTACGCCAAGCCGCGCCAACGCGAACGAATAAGTCTGCGCGATGCTTTCATCATAGGCATTGCCCAGGCGTGTGCAGTGTTGCCCGGCCTCTCGCGATCCGGTTCTACGATAGCCACCGGACTGCTTTTGGGCAACCGCAAGGATCGGCTCGCACAGTTCTCGTTCCTCATGGTCATCCCTCCCATCCTCGGCGAGGCCCTGCTCGACGTGCTTAAAGCAGTCAAGGGCGAGGAGGCTTTCGGCAGTGTCGATACCGTTCCGCTCATTGTGGGCTTCTTGGCAGCTTTCGTCAGCGGCTGCATAGCGTGCAAGTGGATGATAAACATTGTGAAGAAAGGCAAGCTCGTGTGGTTTGGAGTGTATTGTGCCATAGCCGGAGCCGTGACCATAGTGTGCTCGCTTTTGTAACCGTTAGCCCGACATTGCAATGAATTTCAACAAAGGAGAAGTGTTTGCGGTTGACAAACCCTACCGCATGTCGAGCTTCGGCGCACTGGCACGCGTGCGTTTCCTCATATCAAAGCGCATGGGCGTAAAGCGCGTCAAGATAGGACATGCAGGCACACTCGACCCCCTTGCCACGGGAGTTCTTGTGTTGTGCACCGGCAAAATGACCAAGCGCATTGAGGAGTTTCAGGGACATTCAAAGGAATATACCGCCACGCTGCAGCTCGGAGCCACCACCGCGAGCTACGACATGGAGCATGAAGTGGACGCAACTTACCCCACCGAGGGGATAACGCGCGAGCGCATACTCGATGTTTTGGCCTCGTTCACCGGCGACATACAGCAGGTTCCGCCCACCTACAGTGCATGCAAGGTGAACGGCGACCGTGCCTACAAACTGCGCCGCAAGGGTCGTGAGGTGGAACTCGCACCCAAAAACATACACATCGACGCAATAGAACTCACCGAGTTTGACCCTGCCACGATGCGCATGAGCATACGCGTGGCTTGCGGCAAAGGCACATACATACGCGCATTGGCACGCGACATCGGGCGAGCCTTGGGCAGCGGAGCCTATCTCACGGCCTTGCGCCGCACGCGGGTAGGCCAGTTCGGCATTGCCGAGTGCATAGGGTTCGACAACTTCGAGGAGTGGCTCGACAGACAGGAAATTGAAAACAACGAAGAAGGAAAATAAGCATAATGAAATTATCACAGTTCAAATTCAAGTTGCCCGAGGAGCAGATAGCCCTCCATCCGCACAGCGTAGAGCATGAATTTGTCAACGGGGCAGGCGAAAAACACACTTTCCGCGTGACACGACGCGACGAGTGCCGTCTTATGGTACTGCACCGCAAGTCGCAGACTATCGACATGTTCCGCCGTGACGAGAAGGGAAATCCCATAGAAGGCGATTTCCTCGATTTCCGCAACATACTCGACTATTTCGACGAGGGCGACACGTTTATATTCAACGACACCAAGGTTTTCCCCGCACGTCTGTATGGAACGAAAGAGAAAACCGATGCCAAGATTGAGGTGTTCTTGCTGCGTGAACTTAATCAGGAGATGCGCCTGTGGGACGTTCTCGTTGAACCTGCACGCAAGATACGCATTGGCAACAAGCTGTTCTTCGACGAGAGCGGCACCATGGTGGCCGAGGTTATCGACAACACTACAAGCCGCGGACGCACGCTGCGGTTCCTTTACGATTGCCCGCACGAGGAATTCAAGCGCGAACTTTACTCGCTTGGCGAGGCTCCGCTGCCGCGTTATGTCATCGACCGACGCGAAAACCACCATGCCACCGAGGACGATTTCGACGATTTCCAGTGCATCTTTGCCAAGCACGAGGGCGCTGTTACGGCTCCGGCAACGGGTCTGCACTTCTCGCGCGAACTTATGAAGCGCATGGAGATTAAGGGATTGCACTTTGCTTACATTACCCTGCATTGCGGACTGGGTAATTTCCACGACATAGAAGTGGAAGACCTCACCAAACACAAAATGGACTCTGAGCAGATGTTTGTGCGTGCCGAGGCATGCAAGACGGTGAACGAAGCAAAGATGAAAGGCCATCATGTGTGTGCCGTAGGCACGAGTGTGGTGAAAGCCACAGAGACTGCCGTGGGCACCGACGGCCTGTTGAAGGAGTTTGAGGGGTGGACCAACAAGTTCATCTTCCCTCCCTACGATTTCGGACTGGCCGATTGTATGGTGTCGAATTTCTATCATCCCTACTCAACGCTGCTCATGGAAACCACTGCATTCGGCGGTTACGACCTCGTGATGGAGGCTTACGACCTTGCAGTGAAGAACGGTTACAAGTTCGGATGCTACGGCGATGCGCTCCTCATCCTCGATGATTGACGCGCCACGCCAGTATAACAGCAAAACAGCATGGACGGCATTTTGCACAAGGCTTATCTCTCGCTCGGGGCAAACATAGGCAACCGCAAGCGCACTCTGTGCGAGGCTGTGGCTCTACTGGGCGAAACGGTTGGCCGTGTAAGCAGACAGTCGTCGGTTTTCGAGACCGAACCGTGGGGGTTTGACACGCCAAACAAGTTTCTAAACATGTGCGTGTGCATAACCACCGCATTGTCGCCGTTTGAACTTCTCGATGCCACGCAAGACATAGAAAGGCGGCTTGGCAGGGTGGGCAAGACCTCCGACGACGGCACATACCACGACCGTGTTATCGACATCGATATTCTGATCTACGACGATGAGCACATTTCTACCGACAGGCTCATCGTTCCGCATCCGCTAATGCACGAACGCGATTTTGTAATGAAGCCCCTTCGGGAAATCAAAGATTGATTCTGCGCCCGAAGACAAGGCCAAACAGCAGCGCAAACCGATTGTTTATGCACTGCGTGCAAGGTATGAAAAAATTATAGGGAAAGGCCTTTCCTCGGAAAAACAGGGCGGCACAAGACTTTTGAAAAGGTTTTGTGCCGCCCTGTTTTGTGCGTTTTTGTCTTGGCTGATTGCTGCTTTTACGATAATTTTGAGTAAGTTTGCAAAGTAAACATACTTAAATCAAAATACACACAATCATTATGATCAGTCAAAAGGAAATAATAAGTCATTTCGATATTGCAGGCGATGTGGCACAGGTAACGCCACTTGGCAACGGACTCATCAACGACACCTATCGCGTTGAGATGTCTGATGCCGCCGATGCCGGCTATGTTTTGCAGCGCATAAACGACAAGGTGTTCACCAATGTCGAGCTTCTTCAGCACAATATCGAGGCCGTCACGGCACACATACGCCGCAAACTCGAGGCCGAAGGCACCGACGATCTCGACCGGCGGGTGCTGCATTTCATCAAGGCCGACACCGGGAAAACCTATTGGCAGGCTCCCGACGGCAACTACTGGCGCGTTTCGCGGTTCATTCCACGTGCAAAAACCTATGAGGCCGTAACTCCCGAGTTCTCCTATTATGCCGGAAATGCCTTCGGAAACTTCGAAGCTATGCTTGCCGACATCCCCGAACCGCTCGGCGAAACAATCCCCGATTTTCACAATATGGAGCTTCGCCGCGACCAGCTTAGGCAGGCCGTGAAGGCAGACCGGGCCGGAAGAGCCGCCGAAGTGGCCGAGTTTGTGGAGCAATTGGAGCAGTATGCCGACGAAATGTGTGCCGCCCAGCAGCTCAAGCGCGAAGGAAAACTTCCCACACGCATTTGCCATTGCGACACTAAGATAAACAACATGATGTTCGACGAGCAGGGACATGTGCTCTGTGTAATCGACCTCGACACCACAATGCCGAGCCTGTTCTATTCCGATTACGGCGATTTTCTGCGCAGCGCGGCAAATACCGTGGCCGAAGACTCGCCCGAATTCGACAAGATTGACGTGCGCATGGACATCTTCGAAGCATTCACCCGTGGTTACATCGAAACCGCGTCGGCTTTCCTTACGCCACTCGAAACGAGCATGTTGCCCTATGCCGTGCAGCTGTTCCCATACATGCAGTCGGTGCGTTTCCTCACCGATTATCTCAATGGAGATGTGTATTGGAAAACGGCCTACCCCACACACAACCTTGTGCGGGCGCAAAACCAATGGCACCTGTTCCTTAAAACGCGTGTGCACGAGCCCGAAATGCAGGCTTTCATAAAGTCGCTTGCAAAGTAACGGTTATGTCTTTGCATTGAAACGCCGCCCTTTCCGCCGTTTGTTTACAGCTCCAGTCCGGGGTATTTGGCGGCAAGGGCGGCGGCTTTTGCTTTCGTTTGTTCCATGAAAGTCTTGTATTCGGAAGCTTCGGCATTGAACGGCCGGTGTCCGAGTGCGGCTTTTATTGGTCGCCATTCGGCTATGAAACGATGCGTGGCATCGCTGAAAAACGTTGCGGCGAAGCGTTCCCAAATGTATTCCACGGCTTGGTCGGTGGGGTGGAGCATGTCTTCGCGGTAGAAACGGTAGTCGCGCAGCTCGTCGTTCACAATCTCGTAGGCTGGGAAATAGGTCACGCAACCGCCCGATTCACGTTCCAGCCGGTCGGCGGCGAGCAGCAGTGTGGCTTTCGAAAGAGCGCTGCCGTGGTAGCCATATTTGGCATATCGTATCGGACTTACCGTGACAATCACCTTCACAGAAGGTTCACTTGCTTGCAGACAACGTACAGCCTTTGACAGATATTCCACACATTCGTCTACACTTAGTTCACGTTCGGTGAACAACCTTTGCGGCCGTTTGCGGCAATTATCCACAATCTCGCCCGTTTCGTTGAGTATATACACATGGTTAGTGCCCAATGTGAACACCGCAACACGCGGCGGCGCGCCGTCGTAGCGAGCCACTGTGTGCATGATGCTCGCCGGGTTGTACATCACACCAAAGGGGTTTACCGTGGCGCGAAACTTGTCGTCGGCAAACCGGCGTCCCATGTTGTCGGCAAAGCACGAACCTACGAAGAGCATGCGCTCGCACGGTTCGATGCTGAATGCAGCGCGCTTTATGTCGACAATAGTCCTGAATTCCATTCTTGTTTTTCTTCTGTTTTTACTTAGCGGCAGTGACACCGCAGCACAAACATGTGCTGCGGCGCGTGGTAGCCCTATCGTGCTGTTGTGGGGCGCAGCTTGCGTATTATGTTCTGCATGTTGAACACCACTTGCGGATTGGCCTCCGCCACGTTGTTGCGTTCCTCAATGTCGGCGGCAATGTCGTAGAGCTGTGGCATGGGCGAGTTGCCGGTTTCTATTTTCGGACCCCATGTTATCATCTTCGGGCCGTCGTTGGGCTCAATGTATTTCCACTTCTTTGTGCGCACCGAGAGCACATGGTTTGATGCCATCTCGGCTGCCCACGGGCGGCTTATGGTGTCGTTGCCGAGCAATGTGGCCATGCGCGGCTCGCTGTCGGGGGCTGCATCCTTCGGAATGCGTGCTCCTATGAGCTGGCCGAACGATGCCATATAGTCTATTTGCGACACGAGTGCATCCTGCGTAGTGCCTTTCTTTATGCGTGCCGGCCAGCTTATAATCATCGGAACGGCGGTGCCTCCCTCGAATGCGCTGTACTTGCCGGCCCGCCAAGGCCCTGCCGGACGGTGTTCGCCAAGCAGTTCTTCGGCGCGGTCGGCATATCCGTCGTCAACCACCGGGCCGTTGTCGCTTGTGAGCAATATTATCGTGTTGTCGGCAATACCCAGTCTGTCGAGTGTGCGCATTATCTCTCCCACGCTCCAGTCGAACTGCACTATGGCATCGCCACGCAGTCCCATTTGGCTTTTACCACGGAACCTTTCGTTGGGGAAGCGCGGCACGTGCACGTCGTTGGTTGCAAAATACATGAAGAACGGGCGACTGCTGTTTTCGGTTATGAACTTCACTGCATGCGACGTGATTGAGTCGGCAATGTTTTCATCCTTCCACAAGGCGCGGCCTCCGCCTTTCATGTAGCCTATGCGGCTTATGCCGTTCACGATAGACATGTCGTGTCCGTGGCTCGGTTTAAGGTTGTAGAGCAGTTCGGGATTTGATTTTCCGGTGGGTTCGCCTTCGAAATTGCGCTTGTAGCTCACTTCAATGGGCGATGTAGGGTCATAGTTGGCCACGCATCCATCCTCGATGAACACGCACGGCACGCGGTCGGCGGTGGCGGCCATGATGTAGTGTCGGTCGAAACCCAGGTCGGCCGGTGTTGCGGCGAGCGGTGCGTTCCAGTCCTGTGCGCCTGTCTTGTCGCCCAGTCCGAGATGCCATTTGCCTATGGCGCAGGTGGCGTAGCCCCGGCTTTTGAACATGTCGGCCATGGTGAATTGTCCGGGTTGTATTATCATTGCGGCGTTGCCGGCGGCCACGTCGGTGCCCTGTTTGCGCCAGGCATATTCTCCGGTGAGCAGCGAGTAGCGCGACGGCGTGCTTGTTGCGGCTATGGCGTGAGTGTCGGTGAAGCGTATTCCGCGCTGGGCGAGGCGGTCAACGTTGGGTGTCTGCACGCCTTTCGCGCCGTAACACCCCAAGTCGCCGTAGCCAAGGTCGTCGGCAAGTATCACAATCACGTTGGGGCGGTTGGTGTCGGGCGTGTTCTTTTTTGTGCCTTTCGCTGCTGCGAGTGTGCACACGGGCAGCAGAGCGGCGGCAATGTATGTCTTTTTCATTATGCGGTGTCGTTTTGATTGTTTATAGGGTTGTGTCAAAAAAACGCCGAACCATAGGCTCGGCGAAATAGGTTTGGGTTGCCGTCAGCGCGATGGCGGCAACCGTTGCGTTTATTTTTCAAGTTCCTTCATCACCTTGTCGAGCTCGGCCCAGTGTTCGGGAGTCATGTCGTTGGGTGTGAAAATGCTTATGCCTTTTGCGCCGGCTTGCAGCGATGTCTTCACAGCCTCGGCTATCTCCGACGGCAGCAGACCGGAGTTTTCGGGGTCGATAACCTTGTCTTTGTGCTGCCAGTCCTTGCAGATGAATATGCCGCTATACAGAGCCGTGTTGCGGCCTTGCAATGCCTTGGCCTCTTCGGCAGTTACCTTGCCCACCCATGAAGCCGGTTCCATGTAGAAATCGTTGTAGTTCATGGGGAACACTGCATCGAGATTCCATTTGTTCCACTGCTGGCGCACCATCCACTCGGCATAGCTCTTCGGACCGGGGAAGACGTCGGCACTCACCTTCTTGCCCGTGGTGTGCACGGCATCGGCTATGGCATTCACGAGGTTGGTCACTGCATCGCAGCGGAACTGTGCCCACTCTTTTATTTTCGAGGGGTCGGTCACCTTGGTTATGTCCATGCCGCTCTGCTGCTTGAAAGCCTCCACGCAGTCGTGGCAGTAGCAGTAGTCGGCCTTGGCATATTCGCCGTTCATCGTGAGGCCGTACTTGTCCCACAGGCCGCGTGCAAGAATCACGTCGGCATAGCGTATGTAGTCGAGCTGCACATAGTCAACCTCCGGGATGGAAGCAATTTCCTTGAACTTTTCAACGAGGTATGCCTTCACTTCTTTGTTGCGCGGGTCGAGCGTGGTGTAGTAGGGCACATAGGCCTGTTTGTCGTAGGCCGACTCGCCCAGACGGTTCACCGTGTACCAGCTTTGGGGCTTTCCGCCCTGCACCATTGTGGGCACCCAGGCGTGGTATTCCAGCCCGAGTTTCTTTGCAACCTTTGCTGCCGTGCGTATTTTCTCCACGTCCATGCCTGCGTTTATGCACACGCCTGTCACGCCGTGGCTCTTCCATTGCTTGAAATCGGCTTTCAGTGTTTCGGCTGTGGTGTTCTCTCCCCAACCCTGCCACACGTAGAGTGGAATGCGGTTGGCTTTCGCGCTTGCGCCTACGATGGCGAGAATGAGCGCGAGCATCATGATGATTTTCTTCATTTTGTTATGACTTTCTATTAACAGATAGGTTTTTAAGTGCTTGTGCATAATGTGTCATGCGCTGTGGCCGGTGCTTCGTGCGTGCCGAAGTGCTATGTTTCGGCGTGGATCAACGCTTGCGTTTCAGTTCGTAGAATTGTGCCGTTTCGCCTTCAGGCTCGTTTCCGAGCGAGTCGGTGAGCACCACTGCGGTGTCGCCTTTTAGCTTGTAGTAGTTAAGCTCTCCGCTCGATGGCGTGACGAGTTGCATCACTCCGTGTGCGAGTATGTGCCAGATGCCGCTTTCCTGACGCACCGTTTCGCCGTTGCCGGCATTGGTTTGCGTGAGTTCATAGGTGCTGTCGGCGTTGACGGTGAGCCTTGTGTCGATCCCGGGAGCATCGGCGGCGGGCATTGTTCCGGTGTAGGTGGCGGGCAGTGCATTTGCCGTTGCAGTAGTGTCTACTGCCGTGGAGTCAGCCGAACCGGGTGCGGCTGTCTTGCCGTTGTTGCATGCCGTTGCCAGCAAAGCCGCAGAGCATGCGGCCAAGATTGATTTCTTCATATACATTTTGTTGTTTAAGTTAATGTGCGGCAACTGTGGTCGCCGTAGTGCGTTACACCTTATTATATATGCAACATTCCTTGCCGACGCTTGTCTTTTGCGGGGGATGGAATGGTGCAAGTGACGGAAAGAAAATAACTTGGTAAGATTTGAACTATGGTAAACATATATTATGTCAGGCTTTTCGGCTTATCTTTTTGGCTGTTTTCGCCTCTCTCATTGGTAACATAGCACGCTATGCTCCTTCTTCAAGAGACCAAAACATCTCAAAAATATAAGCCGCAAATCATACCAACTTGTTTTTTCACCGACACTAAACTTCTACAAAGTTAGTCATTATTGCTGCATAGAGGTACGCGTGTTGCGTTATTTTTCAATTCTTAACATTCCGGCTATTTGCAAGGTGTGTATAGGCGTTTTTCAAAGAAGCCTTACTTGCGTTTCAAACAAGCCTTACTTGAAGTGTAAAGAAGCCTTGTTTGCAATGCAAAGAAGCCTTGTTTGCAATGCAAGTAAGGCTTGTTTGGAATTGAAGGAAAATTTACGGGCAAAAAACAACGGTCTGATGTCACGTAAACCAATTGTTTTTGTGACGTCAGACCGCTGACAATGAGCTGGTTATATGCTTCGTTACAAGGCTTTGGCCGAACCTTTGCCGCCGTTGAATGTCACGCGGTAGGTCTTGTCTTTTGCGGTTTTGAATTGCAATGTAGCGTTGCCGTAGTGCACTGTGCACGGTGTGCCCGATCCTGAATGCACGTCGGCATGGTCGAGCTTGCCGTCTTTCCATGCAATGTCAACGATGAAGTTGCCGCGTGCACGCAATCCTTTTATCTCACCGTCTTTCCATGCGTCGGGCAGGGCGGGCAGCAGATGCACAAATCCCATGTGGCTTTGCATGAGCATTTCGGTCACGCCGGCGGTGCCGCCGAAGTTTCCGTCGATTTGAAACGGGGCGTGCGTGTCCCACAGGTTGTCGAGCGTTCCGTTTTTCAAGAGGTTGCCAAAGAGCAGATAGGCATGGTTGCCGTCGTGCAGGCGTGCCCACTGGTTCAGTTTCCAACCCATGCTCCATCCTGTTGCCCCGTCGCCTCGGTGTTCAAGCACAATCCTTGCCGCCTTGGCAAGTTGCGGTGTTGTTACAGGCGAGATGGTGTGACCCGGATGCAGACCGAACAGGTGGTTGACATGACGATGCTCGTCTTTGGGGTCGTCGATGTCGCGCGACCACTCCATGAGCTGTCCGTAGCGTCCGGTTTTATAGGGTGCGAGGTGTTTCAGCGCATCTTCCCACTGCTTGCGGTCGGCCGTGTTCTTGCCGAGAATGCGGCTTGCCTCTATGGCATCGGTGAGTATTTCGCGTATCACGGCGTGGGCAAATGTGGCCCCTTCGTCAACCGGTCCGTGCTCGGGCGATGTAGATGGCGCGGCGGTGTAGACCCCGTCGGGACGGTGCCAAAGGTAGTCGGCGGCGAAATCGGCACTGCCCTTTATTATGTCGTAGTTGTTTTCGAGGAAACGGCGGTCGCGCGTGTAGTCGTAGTAATCCCACAGGTGAGTGGCGAGCCAAGGCCCGGCAAACGGCGAGAAGTTCCACGACATGTCCTCGCTTGCCAATGGCGATGTGAAACCGAAGATGTTGCCCGACACCGATGTGGTCCATCCGCGTGTGCCGAAATAGGCTTTTGCGGTGCGCGTGCCGGGCTTGATGAGGCCGTGAATGAAGTTGAACAGCGGCAGTTCGCACTCAAAAAGTCCTGTTGCGCACGCCGGCCAGTAATTCATCTGCAGGTTTATGTTGTTGTGGTAGTCAACGCGCCACGGCCCGTCAACGTTGTTGTGCCACACGCCTTGCAGGTTGGTCGGAAGGTTGCCCGGGCGCGACGATGCAATGAGCAAGTAGCGACCGAACTGGTAGTAAAGCTCTTCAAGTGCGAAGTCGGCCTTGCCCTTGCGGTAGTTGGCAAGGCGTTCGTTTATCGGTGTGTCGTCGGCTGCCGTGTCGCTGCCGTTGAGTTGCAGGCTCACTTTGCCGAACTGCTGCGAATAGTCGGCCAGATGTTCGGCCATCAGATAGTCGTAGCCTTTTTCGGCAGCGGCATTTGCCCATTCCTCGGTGGTGAGCACGGGATCGGTGCCCACATAGGTTGCAGGATTGTTGAAGTCGGGGTCGAAGTTCTCCTTGTAGTCGGTGTCGGCCGATATGATGAATGTCACCTCGTCGGCACCGCTCACCCGCAGCTTCGCGCCGTCGTTGCTCACCGTTCCTCCACGGTTTATGGCTCTTATGCGCACGGCATACTGCATGTGGTTGTTGTCGAGCCGTGCCACATGGCACAGTCCGCTGTTGCCTGCGTCGGGGCGTGTTTCGCCCGTAGACACCGGGTTGGGAGCGTAGGAGAATGTGAGGTTTTGCATGCCGGGGCGGTCGGCCTTGAAGCGCACCACGACGACATTGGCAGGGTAGGATGCGAAATATTCGCGCCGGTAGTGTGTGCCGTCTTTGTCAAACTGCACCACGGCGAGTGCCGAGTCGAGCGATAGCGAACGGCGATAATGCGTCATGCCCACGGTGCTTAGTCCCGTTTCGATGTAGAACTCGCCCATTGTGGTGAAGTTGCCGAAGCGGAATGGGTTCTCGGCATACGACTCGTAGGGCACCGTGCTGTTGAAGTTCTTGCGCGTGAGCTGTGCCGCCTCGTCCCAGTTGCCTGCTGCAAAGGCGTCGCGTATCTGTCCTATTACCGGGGCCGACTGCTTGTTCACGTTCCAGTAGCGGCTTGCGTCGTCGGAGGTGTTTGGGCCTCCGCGCCACAGCGATTTCTCGTTGAAGGTGATGCGCTCGGCTTCAACCGACCCGAGGATGTTGGCTCCCAGACTGCCGTTGCCTATCGGCAGCGACTGCGACTCCCATTCTGCGTCGGGGTTCTGCCCGGTGTCGCCGGCGGCTTCGGGTTTCGTTGTTGTCCATCGTTCGGGATGTCCGCCAAACCACACGGCCTGTCCGGCGAGTGTGGTGGGCTTGTCAAACCAATAGGTGAGGCTGCGCCTGTTTTGGGCCGATGCCATAGTGCTCGACAGTGTGAGCAGAGCAGTCAATGCGATTGTCGTTGCTTTCATATATATGATGTTTGTTTGTGCGTAGTTTGAATGTAGCATTAAAACTCCGACTAAGTTACGAAATAAATGCGACATGGCCGCACCATATAATCGCCAAGTTGGCTTTGCCCTCGCATTATTGCCCGCCGTTGGGCCGAAACAGACGTCGCGGCAGTTTGGCACGCTATTTGCAACCATGTGATTGGAATATAACAAAACATCATAGTAATATGCAGAAAGGCAATATTGGGGTTACAACCGAGAACATTTTCCCCGTTATAAAAAAGTTCCTTTATTCAGACCACGAGATATTCTTGCGCGAGATGGTGTCGAACGCCGTTGATGCTACGCAGAAGATAAAGACACTTGCCGAGCGCGGCGACTTCAAGGGCGAGCTTGGCGACCTCACAGTGCGCGTAACACTCGACAAAGACAAGGGCACACTTACCGTGAGCGACAACGGAATCGGTATGACCGAGGAGGAGATAGACAAGTATATCAACCAGATAGCATTCTCTGGTGTGAACGATTTCCTCGACAAATACAAGGACAACGCCAATGCCATAATAGGCCACTTCGGACTTGGTTTCTACTCGTCGTTCATGGTGAGCAAGAAGGTGGAAATCGTGACACGCAGCTATCGCGAGGGTGCTAAGGCCGTGAAGTGGAGCTGCGACGGCAGCCCCGAGTTTGAGATTGCCGATGCCGAGAAGGAAGGACGCGGATCGGACATCATCCTTCACATCGACGACGACTGCAAGGAGTTTCTCGAAAAGGCAAAAATCGAGGAACTGCTCAACAAGTATTGCAAGTTTATGCCGGTGCCGGTGGCTTTCGGCAAAAAGACCGAATGGAAGGACGGCAAGCAGCAGGAAACCGACGAGGACAACGTGATAAATAGTGTTGAACCGCTGTGGACCAAGACCCCGAGCACATTGAAGGACGACGACTACAAGCAGTTCTACCGCACACTTTATCCTATGCAGGACGAACCTCTGTTCTGGATACACCTCAATGTAGACTATCCGTTCAACCTCACAGGCATACTCTATTTCCCGCGCATAAAGTCGAACATCGAGCTGCAGCGCAACAAAATACAGCTGTATTGCAACCAAGTGTTTGTAACCGACCAGGTGGAGGGCATCGTTCCCGAGTTCCTCACGCTGCTGCACGGCGTTATCGACTCGCCCGACATTCCTCTTAACGTGAGCCGCTCCTATTTGCAGAGCGATGCCAACGTGAAGAAAATCTCCACATATATTACAAAAAAGGTGGCCGACCGCCTCAATTCCATATTCAAGGAAAACCGCAAGGACTATGAGGAGAAGTGGGACAACCTCAAGATTTTCATCAACTACGGAATGCTTTCGCAGGATGATTTCTACGACCGGGCAAAAGATTTCGCTCTGATGAAGGATGTTGACGGCAAGTATTTCACCTTCGACGAATACAAGACACTCATCAAGGACAACCAAACCGACAAGGACGGCAACTTGATATACCTCTATACCAACGACGTAGAGGGACAGTACAGCTACATCGAGGCTGCAAAGGCCAAGGGATATAGCGTGCTTCTGCTCGACGGTCAGCTCGACACTCCCATGGTGTCGATGCTTGAACAGAAATTCGAGAAGAGCCGTTTCACACGCGTAGACAGCGACATCGTTGACCGACTGATAGTGAAGGACGAGGCACACGGCGACGAACTCGACAAGGATAGCCGTGACATTTTGTCACAGGCATTCCGTTCGCAGATGCCCAAACTCGAAAAGGCCGACTTCTTTGTTGACGTGCAGGCTCTCGGCGAAGGCTCTCTCCCCGTGCTCATCACGCAGAGCGAGTATATGCGACGCATGAAGGAGGCAAGCCAGTTCCAGCCCGGAATGGCTTTCTATGCACAGATGCCCGACAGCTACAACCTCGTGCTCAACAGCGACCACAAGCTCATCAAGAGTCTGCTCGCCGATGAAAACTCGGCTTGCAGTGGCGATCTCACACCCGTGACAAGCGAGATGAAGGGACTCGAGGCACGCATCGCAGCCCTGCACCAGACACAGAATGCGAAGAAACCTGAGGAAGTGACCGAAGAGGAGAAGAACGACTTGAAGGACACCGAGAAGAAACTAGAAGAGCAACGCGAAAAGAAAAACGGCATAATAGCCGATTTTGCCAAGGACAACAAGGTGGTGCACCAGCTCATCGACCTTGCCCTCTTGCAGAACGGAATGCTTCGTGGTGCCGCTCTCGACGCATTTCTCAAGCGTTCGGTTGACATGATAGAGAAATAACCAGAGGCAGAATATATTATTGTGGGCATGTCCTTCTTGTGGGGGCATGCCCGCTTTTGGCTTCGGGCATAAGGCATAATGCCATCGGGGCATGCTTGGGCCATGCAAGGCAAGGCTTGACTTGGAACAGGAAAATGCTGCAATAAAATAAATTTCAGGCCAATGTTGCTGCCCGAAAGAAATTATAAACAGTAAATTTGCAAGCGCATACGTTTACTTAAATACCGATTGCAATGCACAAATACGATACTTACATCTTTGATTTGGACGGCACGCTGCTCAACACTCTCGGCGATTTGGCGGCAAGTTGTAATTTCGCCCTGCGTTCACACTCATTGCCCGAACACTCAGTTGACGACGTGCGGCGCTTCGTGGGCAACGGAGTGCGCAAGCTAATGGAACGTGCCATACCGCAAGGCGAGGCCAATCCGGCTTTTGATGATGCCTACGCTACGTTTCGCCGACACTATATGGAGCATAATCTCGACACCACACAGCCCTATCCCGGCATAATGCCTCTGCTGAAAAGTCTGAAAGACGAAGGCAAGAACATTGCCGTGGTGAGCAACAAGTTTTATGCGGCCACGCGCGAGTTGTGCCGACATTTCTTCGGCGATTATGTTGAAGTGGCGATAGGCGAGCGCGAAGGCATACGCAAAAAACCTGCTCCCGACACCGTGGTTGAGGCCTTGCGCGAACTAGGTGTGGGGCGTGAAGGGGCTGTCTACATAGGCGACAGCGATGTGGATGTGCAGACTGCGGCCAACAGCGGCATGCCGTGCGTGAGCGTGTTGTGGGGATTTCGCGACCGCGATTTCCTCATTGCCCACGGAGCCACGACCTTGATTGAGTCGCCAGAGGAATTGCCTTGATCTTGAAATATGATAAAAGAAAACAACCGGGCGGTTGCCGCAGATGAGCGGTTTCCGTCCGGTTGCATTTGTTTTTAGGGTTCTTGGGTCTTGCCGATGGTGTTGCGGCAAAGCCGTAGTGTCACAGTTTGAAACGCATGCTGCCGCCTGCCATAATCCAGAAACCCGGTTGCAGCACGCCTCCGAGGTCGTAGTAGCGGTGCGACGTTATGTTGTCGGCCTTGACAAACAGCTTGTAGTTGCCGCCGTCCCACTGCACTCGGGCATCTATCTTGGTGTAGGGCGTGTAGTGGTTCATGCGTTCCTGCCATCGCACAAACCATGCGGCGGTGAGCTTGCTCCATATCCTGTGGTCGATTTCGAGCGTGGCCTTGTGGCGCAGATACTCAAGGGCATAGAGCGATCGGTATATCTCATGCTCGGTTTTGTGGCTTTGGTGAATGTAGGCATAGCCGGCCTTGACAAGGGTTATGAACGGGTTGGAGAACAGTTCACGCGTGTTCAGTGTCACATCGGCTGATGCTCCCATGTTGTCGAGCTTGCCTATGTTCATGGCATGATACTTTTTGCTCTCGGCGGTTTCATACACCCAGTCAATCATGTCGGTGCCTTTGCTGTAGAAACCGTTCACCAAAATGTCGAGTCCGGTGCGGCGGTAGCGTGTGCCCACCTTGAATGTCTGGTTTTTTTCGGGCTTGAGTGCAAGGTCGCCTTGCTGCACCGAGTTGCTTGTGTATAGGTCGGTGTATGTAGGCACGCGTAGAGCCTTGTTCCACGAAGCGTAGAATTTCCAGTTGTCGTTGGGTCGGTAGCTTATGTCAACGCCGGGATAGAACCTGAATGTGTTGTCGAGTCCGGTGTTGCGGTTGGCTAGTACACCTGCCGAGACGGTGAGTCCGCCTATTATTATGTTGTGCTCAAGAAAGATGCTTGTGTTTGTTCGGTCGCCACGGTGGTCATACTTGCGGTCGCTTCCGCTTATGCTTTTCCACTCGTTTTCGGGAAGCAGGTCGCCGTAGGCAGTGCTTATGATGTGCTCGCGGCGTATGTCCATACCCAAGGCGGTCTTTCCTAGCAACCATGCGGCGTGCGCGTTGAGGCTCGCCCCGTAAACGTCGGTGCTGTGATAGTTCTCCCCGTTCTTCGCACCTTCCTTGCCGCGTATGAGCTGGTAGTGGTCGTTGTCGTGGTGCCAGTAAAGCATTGGCGATAACACGAGGACTTCGTTGCCGAGCGGTTTCACGTCGGCCTGTGCCGAAGCAAGGTAGCGGCGC
Organism: Lachnospiraceae bacterium; assembly: GCA_963654815.1. GTDB lineage: Bacteria > Bacteroidota > Bacteroidia > Bacteroidales > Bacteroidaceae > Prevotella. The sequence goes on from CAVKCP010000023.1 coordinate 19,453, forward strand.
GTGGCTTCAAACTGGTTGTTGTATTTTGCACTGTAAAAGGTGTTGGCCCCGAAATCCTGCGATGATATGCCGCCCTGCCACTGTGCATCGACGAAGCGCGACTTGAAATCGCCCTGATAGAATGCGCGGCGCTTTTTGAAGCTGCTGTTTTCGGTGCCGCCGTCGCTCTGCGTGTAGCCCACACTGAGCTTGTTCGACGTGCTGCCGCCGCGTAGTGTCACTCCGGCGTCGCCTCCGAATGTGCCGAAGGATCCGCCTTCGGCCGACACCGACACGTTGCTTGCTGCATCGCTGCGTGTCACTATGTTGACAGCGCCGTTGAAAGCTGAGCTTCCAAACACACGTGCCGATGCGCCTTCGAGCACTTCTATGCGCTCAATGTCGGAGAGTGAAACTGGGAAATCGGCGGCGTTGTGGCCTGTTTGCGGACTTGAAATGTTCATGCCATTCAATAGAATGGTGATTTGGTCGAACGTGCCGCCGTTGATAGAAATGTCCGTCTGAACACCAAAGCCACCGCGCTGACGGACATCCACGCCCGGGGCTAATTTCAAAATGTCGTTGATACTCTGCGCTTCGGCTCGTTGAATGTCGTCGCGCGATATTACGGCGACAATCTTTGCCGACTGCAATGCTGTCAGCGGAGCACGCGAGCCGGTGACGACAACCTCGTCGAGACTCACCTCGCGGTGCTTCGTCGTGTCGGAGGCAAGCTCTGTATGTGTGCTCATTCCGTCGGCCTTGGCATAAGTCAAGGTGGCGACGCTGAGCGTGCATATAAGCACTTCCTTGCCGACACAACTGAACAGTGCGTAGCCACGGCGCGAAAAATGCTTGAAGCGCAGTGCTTGCGTGCTGTTGAATCTTTGTCTGTACATTGATTTTTGTTTGTTGATGAATAAAAATAAAAAACGTGATGCCTTCAGGCAAAACGGTGGGGCGGGGTGGTTTTCGGGGTGCAAAGTTATGCAAAATGTTGCAAATGTGGGCTATTATTGCCTAAAAGTTCACACACGGGCTTCGTTCATAGCTTTGCGTCGTGTGTGAAATACATAAGATATTGGCCGTCGCCGCGCATGGTCACGGCATTGCCGGTGGCCTCGTTGAGAGTGCCTTGCCATGCACTTTCGTAGGCATAGGGTTGCCAACGCAGTCCCTCGCCTTCAAGGGTGTGGCACGATAGGTTGAAGATGCTCACCTGTTGGCGTGGGAAAGTGTTGAATGTGGTTTCGCCATGTGCGGGAATGAATACTCCGAAGTCGGTAATCATGACAGGCTCTATATGCATCTCGGCCATGTAGCGAGGCAGCAGCGCGATGTTGCCCAAGGTGTGGTCTTCGCGCTGTCCGGTAGCCCCGACATAGGCAATGCGTTTCATTCCGTGGGCAATGCACCACCGTGTGGATTTTGTCTGGTCGTTGTCGTCCTGCTCGTTCACTATGTAGAGCCTGTCGGCAAAACGCTGTTTCAGGTTGTCGGGCAGTGAGTCGCCGTCGCCAACGATGATGTCGGGCGTGAAACCGTTGCCCACGAGTTGTTCGGCGGCACCGTCGCAACAGCATATACAGGCCGTGCCGCGCAGCAAGGCGAGTGCCGCGTGGTGTGTGGGGAAATCGCCGTTGCCCACTATCACGGCGTCGAATGTCTGTTGGGCAATCATCGAAATGTCGGTAGTTGTGTGCATAATCGTCAGCATTCGGCCTTTGCCGCCTCCATCATGCGTTTCCATTTCACATAGCCGAGCACCGCAATTACGGTGTAGAGGGCATAAAGTGCGGCCTTGAACGGGATGCCCTTGCCCACATACAGATAGGTGCAGAAGGCATCGACAACAATCCAGAACAGCCATTGCTCGATGTATTTGCGCGACAAAGCCCACAAACCTATAAAGCTGAGTGCATTGGTGAAGGCATCGGTCACGGGCACTGTGCTGTTGGTGTAGTTTTTGAGCACATAGAAAGTTATGCCCCATGCCATGGCAAAGAATATGGTTGCGGGCAGATAGAGCCGTCCGGGCATGTGGGTAATGGGCATTTCGGCATCGCGTTTTTGTCCGCGTTTGCGTCCGAATTTCCATACAATGTAGCCATACAGAGCCGCAAGCGTGTAGTAGACTGCCATTCCCGCATCGCCATAAAGGCCATGTGTCCAATACAGATAAGTGTCCATTGCCGGCATAACGATGCCCACAATCCACAGGGCGATGCTTGCTCGGTATTCAAGCACGAGGTAGACGATGCCGAGAATGGTGGTGGCAATGTCGAGCCAGTGCAGTGATAAGAATTCAGTCATGTTGGTTTCGCTTTTGGAAAATAAAATCGGGCGCGTGCCGTGTACGGTTGTTGCCGTAAGGCCCGCGCCCGGAAGGTTATGAAGCCACGACTTCGGAGCGTGCCGCCGGAGCCGTGAGGGAGATGCTTGCCGTTAGAACTTGAGCGTCAGGTGTCCCATTGCCGTGAAGCCAGCCATGGGTACATAGCCGAGCTGCGTGTAGCGTTTGTCGGCGGTGTAGCCTGAAGAGGCCGATACGGCGGTGTATGTCCATCCGCTTGCGGCGTAGTGGTTGTCGAAGATGTTGTTGAAATCGGCACCTATGATAACCTGCTTCAGTCCGGCAAAACGCTTGCAGTTTATGGTGTAGCTAGCGTTGATGTCGGTTTGCGAATAGCGTGGAAGCGATCGATCCTTGCACTTCGTGTTGTCGAGATACTGGCGGCTCACGAAATTGGTGTGCCATGTTGCGCGGAAACCACCGAAGTGTATGTCGACGAAGCCGTTGAGTATTGCCGACGGCGAGAATGCAAGTGTGGAGTTGTCGTAGTGTACTCGCTCGGCATCGCCGTCCCAGTTCTCAATATATTCGTCGAAATCCTTTATCTTGTTTGAGCTTAGTGCGGCGTTGGCTTCCAGCGATATGAACGACAGCGGCTGCCAACCAGCACTCAGTTCGGCACCGAGACGGTAGGAACTGCGCACGTTGGTGGTGAGGTTTTCGCCTATGTCGCTCTTCATACCGGTCTGCACAAACTGGTTTACATAGTCCATATAATAAAGGTTTGCGCCTGCATACCAGTTGTTGCCCTGGTATTGATAGCCTGCCTCGATGTCGAGCAGCCGCTCCGGCGACGGCAAGGGATAGTTGCCGTTGTTGGTGAAGTTGTTGCGTTCTGGCTCACGGTTGCTGTATGCCAGCGATGCGTAGGCTTTGTGTCCGTTGGCAGTATAGCTAATGCCGGCCTTGGGATTTACGAAGAAATAGTTCTCGTTGATGTTTATCTGATGGTTGTGGTAGAGACCGTCGGAGCCTTTAAGGAAGCGGTCGTTGATGCCGTCAGTATTGTAATATAGGTAGCGCATCTGCAGGTCGGCGAACATGTTCCAGTGGGGAGCGAACTTGTAGTCGGCCTTTACAAACCAGCTGTAGTCGTTCTTTGTGGCATCAGAATCGTAGTATTTGTATTTTGCGCCGTTCTTGAGATATTTCTTTTCTATTTCCTCGTCGGCTATGTAGCGCACATAACCCCAGTGGTTGCAGCGGAACTGCTGAATGTTCAAACCTCCGATTACATCCCAGGCCTCGTCCTTGTAGTTCACGTTGTAAATCAAACCATACTCGTTCTGCGTCAGACCTTTCTGACGCACGGCATCCGACTTGGTGTTCTTCACCTTGCCACTGCCGTTCACATAGGTTTCGTTTATACCGAACTTTGTGGCGAGGGTGGCGTTGGGTTTGAACTCGTTGTAGTAGCCGTAGCCGTAGGTGTAGTGCAGGGTGACGTTGTGCGACCAGTGTTCCGACGGAGTCCAGAGTGCCGAAAGGATGTTGTGGTTCTGGTAGAAATTGTCGGTAGTCTTGTCCCACACACTTCCATCGCGCATGGTGTAACGCTTGGTTTGGTAGTTGCCGTTGGCATCGGTGGGGAAACTCCATTGGTTTTCATCAAACACAAGCTGCTCGGTGAGGGGGTTGTAGCGTCCGAGTCCGTGCTCATACATGTCCTTGTAGCTGTTTACGCCGTTGCCGTAGAGCGTGGCATCGTCGTTGCCTGTGGTCACTCCGTTCCATGCCTGTCCCATTTTTTCGAAGTTGCCCACGTTGCGGTAGCGCAGCGTGAAGTTGTCGCTGAGCCATGCCAGACTGCCGTAGTATGATCCCGAACGGCCGTCGGTGTTGTGTATGTAGCCGTCGGTGCGTGTTTCGTGGTAGGCTCCGTCGAACACGAGGTGGTCCCACAACAGACCGGTAGAGAAGTTGGTTCCGAAATTTATTGTGTTGAACGAACCGTATGATCCGGTGAGTTCAAGTGACGGGGTGGTGGAGGGTGCGAGTGTAGCAAGCGATACTGAACCGCCGAAAGCACCGTCGCCGTTGGTTGACGTGCCTATTCCGCGCTGTATCTGTGCGCTGCCGAGCAACGATCCGTAACTGTTCATGTTGGCCCAGAACACGCTCTGGTCTTCGGGCGAGTTGAGTGGCACTCCGTCGAGGGTGATGTTTATGCGGCTGTCAGATGCTCCGCGCAGACGCATGTAGACGGGACCCATGCCCAATCCGTTCTCGCTCCATGCCAGCACACCCGGTGTGCGGGCGAAGAGGAAGGGCAGTTCCTGTCCTGTTTTGGCAAAATTCTGCAACTCCTGTTTCTTGATGTTTGCAATTGCGAAAGGCGCACTTTGAGGGGCTCTCACAGCCTTTACTACCACCTCGGCTAGGTGTTGCACCTTGGTAGTGTCGAGATTGGTCTGTTCGGTGTTTGCCATTGCAGGGGCAACACACGCTGCAGCCATCGCCGCACCGATAATTTTTTTCATTGTTTTACCTGAAAAATTAAAAATATAACACACAAAAAGGGGTACTTTTTATGTTGTACCTTTTCGCTACGCCGGTATTGTCCGGATCAGCTCTGAGGGTATAATCTCAGACGGAAATATTCCGCCACCCCTTAACCGACTCTCTGTCGGTCGGGTGCAAAGTTAATGCTTTTTTCCGGAAAAAATATAGAAAAGCCTAAAAGTTTGCAAACAGGCGCAGAAGATATGCCATGCATCGTTTCATGCTATTTATGGGCTTACTGCCACCGCAGGTGTCTTGTTGTTGTTTGCAGCAATCAAATTACGTTTCAACATTTGAATAAAAAAACACCGCCACACGGCAGTTAATCCGTATGGCGGTGTTTATAGCAATACAATTATTTCATGTAGCCCACGGGCTGGTTGAGCAGAAGCAGTTGCGAGTCGTTCAGTTTGAGAGTCTTTCTCAAAGCGTCATCGTCCATTGTTCCGCGCACAACCGTGGCCAAACCGTTGGCTGCACAGAACAGCGAGATGTTCTGCGACACGCATCCGGCATCTACTGCAGCCATAAGGCGTGTGTGTTCGTCGTTCTTGGCAAACCGGTCGAGGTCGGAAACGAGCACCAGCGACACGGGAAACGCCTTCACGAAATCCTGCCTGCTTGCTACCTGGGCTCTGAAATCACCCTCGGCCACAAGTTCAAGATGGTTTTCGGCGGCATTATACAGGTAAGCCCCCTTGTCGTTGACAACATAAATGTCGATGTCCTGACGGTTCATTGCCGACGGGGCAGTGCGCTTGCCGTCGTTGCGGTTTACGCCGTTTGCCGCCCAAAGCAAGTCGGCAAGGTCTTTGTCGGAGAGCTTGCGGTCGGCACACTCGCGTGTCGATTTTCTTTCCGACAGAGCTTTCATCGCACTTGTGCCACGCTTCATGTCGGGCTTGCCGAGTTTCACCACACTTTGTGCCTGCGCCACGGCGCATCCCATGCACAAGGTGAAGATCAATGTTGAAATGCTTCGTTTCATAACGTTTTACTTTTTGCCGTTTTTCACTGTGGGGTCAACGATTTTCCAAATTCCGGCAGCCAAGGCTCCGCCAACCAACGGGCCTACGATGAATATCCACAGATTGCACAGCGCAGTGCCGCCCTGGAACAATGCCGGGCCAATGCTGCGGGCCGGGTTTACCGATGTGCCTGTATAGCGTATGCAGGCAAGGTGCACAAGCACGAGCGACAGGCCTATTGCCAAGCCGGCGAAATTGTTGGTGGCACCATTGGTTTTTGATGTGGCACCAAGCACTACAAGCACGAAGACGCAGGTGAACACCACCTCGGCAAGCAGACCTCCAAACGGGGCTATGGTGCCGTCGCCGTATGCTTGCAGGTCGTTGGCTCCGGTGCCTACAAGACCCGATGTTGATGTAAGTGCCCACAAAATGGCTGCTCCGATTATGCCTCCTATAACCTGATAAAGCACATACATTGCCGCATCCTTGCCGCTCATGCGGCCGCTGAGATATACGCCAAGTGTTATGGCGGGGTTGATGTGGCATCCCGAGATGCCGCCTATGGTATAGGCCATAGCCACTACAGCGAGGCCGAATGCCATTGCCGTTCCTACGACGGATGCGACGTTGGCATTGTCGCAACCAAGACTCACGGCTGCGCCGCAACCCATTAACACGAGCACCATTGTGCCCACAAGTTCTGCTAAATACTTTTTCATAGTAATCTTTTTTGGTATTGTAAATATAGACGTAACCGAAATGTCCCGTGCATGTGTGCTGTGCAAGCGGTAGGCAAAGGCAAGTGCCCGGCAACGATGCCGTCACTTGCCATTGCATTTGTCATTTGTCATGCCTGCCACAGATGCACTTCGCAGTGCCGCCATGGCAGCCGTTGCTTACTTGCAGTGTGTGCACGGAGTCCAGGGCTTAAGCTGCTTGAAGAAGTCGTTGCCCTTGTCGTCGACGAGAATGAATGCAGGGAAGTCCTCTACGGTAATCTTCCATATTGCCTCCATGCCCAGTTCGGGATATTCCACGCACTCTATGCTCTTGATGCTGCTTTGCGAGAGCACAGCAGCCACGCCGCCGATAGTGCCGAGGTAGAAGCCACCGTGTTTGTGGCAAGCATCGGTCACAACCTGTCCGCGGTTGCCCTTGGCTATCATCACGAGCGATGCACCGTGGTCTTGGAACTCGTCAACATAGGGATCCATACGGTTTGCTGTGGTCGGGCCCATACTGCCGCAGGGATAGCCTTCGGGAGTCTTTGCCGGTCCGGCATAGAGAATGGGGTGGTTCTTGAAATACTCCGGCATTTCCTCGCCTGCATCCAGACGTGCCTTCAGCTTGGCGTGTGCAATGTCGCGGGCCACGATAATGGTGCCTTTCAGATTTACGCGTGTGCTTACAGGATATTTTGTGAGCTCGGCACGCACTGCATCAATGCCCTTGTCAAGGTCTATTTCAATGCCCTTTGTGCCCTCTCCCGGACGGCGCAACTCTTCGGGAATGAGTTCTGTGGGGTTCTCGTCCATCTTCTCGAGCCATATACCGTCTTTGTTTATCTTAGCCTTGATGTTGCGGTCGGCCGAGCAGCTCACGCCCATACCAATCGGGCAGCTTGCGCCGTGGCGCGGAAGGCGCACCACGCGGATGTCGTGTGCGAGGTATTTTCCGCCGAACTGTGCACCGAGGCCAATCTTGTGTGCCTCTTCGAGCAGCTTGTTCTCAAGGTCGATGTCGCGGAATGCGCGTCCGGTCTCGTCGCCTGTGGTGGGCAGGTTGTCGTAGTATTTTATCGAGGCAAGCTTCACGGTGAGCAGATTCTTTTCTGCCGAAGTGCCGCCTATCACGAATGCGATGTGGTAGGGAGGACAGGCTGCCGTGCCGAGGCTCTTCATCTTCTCTACGAGGAAGGGCAGGAGAGTGCCCTCATTCTGTATCGTAGCCTTTGTCATCGGATAGAAATAGGTCTTGTTGGCAGAACCTCCGCCCTTTGCCACCATTACGAAACGGTATTCATCTCCTTCCACTGCCTCGATGTCGATTTGTGCCGGAAGGTTGCAACGTGTGTTCACTTCGTCGTACATGTTGAGCGGAGCGTTCTGCGAGTAGCGCAGATTGTCTTGCGTATAGGTGTTGTACACGCCGAGGCTGAGTGCCTCCTCGTCTTCAAAGTCGGTCCACACGCGCTGTCCTTTCTCGCCGTGTATGATTGCCGTACCAGTGTCCTGGCAGAAAGGCAGAACGCCCTTCACGGCAGTCTCGGCGTTGCGGAGGAACTGCAGAGCCACGTACTTGTCGTTTTCCGAAGCCTCGGGGTCGGCGAGAATCTTGGCCACTTGCTCGTTATGTTCGCGGCGCAGCATGAACTCCACGTCGTGGAAAGCCTGCTGTGCGAGCTGTGTGAGAGCCTCTTTCGACACTTTCAGGATTGTCTTGCCTTCAAACTCGGCTGTGCTTATGCCTTCTTTGCCGATGAGACGATACTCAGTAGTGTCCTTTCCGAGCTGGAACATGGGCGCATACTTGAATTCTGGTGTTGTTGCCATAATGTTATTTGGGTTTTTGTTGACACCGCCCGGTATGCCGTGCAGCGTGCCTTTATTTATATATGTATGATTGTTTCTCGTAGTATGCAAAGTTAAATATTTTTTTCCTAACTATTTAGTAATGTCCAAAAAAATAAGTTGCGCAAGTTTGCCCCGTATTTTCAGGCGGTTTTGCCGGCTTCTTTGAATGATTATAGCGGGCTATGTGCCCCGAATGTTCGCCCCCGTTGGGGACGCCAGTCCTGTCTGCGGAGAGTCCGCAGGTTCCCTTCGGTCACCAGCGGTTATGCACATTGGCCCTCTTC
>CAVKCP010000024.1:0-27300 GCA_963654815.1 Lachnospiraceae bacterium
ATATATAACTATAGAGGCTGTGCCGCAAACGCGGCACAGCCTCTGTAGTTTCTCGCCGATTTGCGGTCAGCGGCACCGTGTGCGGGTGCGGCTTTGGCGGCTATTCAAAGTAGAAGCTCAGCACAATCATCTTTGTGCGTGCCTCTTTCACCGATTTGGTGTAGCGCAACATGTTCTTGTCGCGTATTTCTTGCGCATGTCCCGAGTCGAGACTGTTGCCCAGTCCGTACATGAATTTCAGTTCGGGGCGCAGTTTGAAGAATGGCAGATAGAAATCGCATCCCACGCCGATTTCCGCGCTGAGCCCATACCGTTTCAGTCTAAGATAGTCACTGCTCTTGCCCGTGAGGTTGAGCATGGGGCACAGTCCGGCCATGAGATAAGGGCGATGGTTGTTGAAACGCGGTGCCGCGAATATGATGTCGAACGACGACGAGATGTAGGCCGTCTTCAAATCCTGCCTTGCCTCGGCAGGTTTGCCGTCGTCGTCGATGTTCTTCAGGTCGTGGAATGTTATGTGCCGAGTGCCGAAATACATCGTAGGCGCTATGCGCAGCTGAAAATAAGTGCTTAGCCTCAGTTCGCCGAGCACGCCAACGTTAATGCCCGGATCCCACCGGTTTTGGTCGGCCGACACGAGCGTTTCCTCCTGTGTGCCGTCTTCGGCGGTTATAATCTGCGGTCCGGCGTTGAGCAGTTCCACGTCCTGCATGTGTGTGCCCACAATCACGCCAAAGTGAAACTGCCTCAAATCGGTGTATGGGCGGTTCTGCACCGTGCGCTCCTGGGCGTTTGCCGCGAGAGCCAAGGCGAGTGCTATGGTTGTCAGTGTGTGTTTCATTCTGTCATATATAACGCTTCTTGCGCGTTCTTATTGTGTGTTTTTGCGCGCGAAGCAACAAAAAAGCAGGCTGCGCGGCGGAGCCGGTTGTCCGCGCGTGCAGTCTGCGTCGTTGCCGATAGCTTACTCTTGGTGTCCGGTAAAATATTGGCCTAACATTGTAAAACGTGGAAAGTCTGTTCCTTATAAGGCTTCTGAAAACACATGGTTTACTTTTGGCCATTGCAAGGTTTGCCATCCATTGCCCCTGAAAGGGGCGTATATTATAGGATAGGGGCTTGCCCCTATCTGTTAGGCATAACTTTCTTTTGCCCCCATAGGGGGCGTATATTTCAACATCACAATGAATTATGCGCCCCTTACAGGGGCAAAATTATTGAAAAAACATAAACACGGGGGTAAACCCCTGTGCTATATTCTGTCGTCCCTACGGGACTTGCCGTTGCAAAGTATATACCAGACACCAATATTTGTTTACCAGTTGCCCAGTTCGGTGTGCTTTTCGGGCCAGAGGTGTATGGCGTATTTGTAGCCGAGTTTGTCGTAAATCTTCGTCATCTGCGTCTCGCGCTTCACAAATTCGTCGAAGTTCTTCTGCTCCACGGGCATCCACTGCACTTCGGCGAGTGCTCCCATGCGCGGCAGAACCTGATATTCCACCATGTTGGTGCTGCTGATGTATTCTGTCCAAAGGTTGGCCTGCACGCCGAGGATGTGCTTCTTGGCCTCGCTCGACAGCGAGTCGGGAGCGGCATCAAACTGGTAGGTCTTTGCAATGGGCAGGTTGCCGCCTATGCACAGAGGCTCGTTCCAGGTCTTGTCGGTCTGGTAGTGGTCGAAATAGCAGTAGGCATTCGGTGCCATAATCACGTCGTGTCCGGCTTCGGCAGCCTTGCTTCCGGGAGCCACACCCTGCCAGCTCATGATTGTTGCGCTTTGGTTTATCTTTCCGTGGGTAATCTCGTCCCATCCAATGATGCGGCGTCCCTTCGAGTTGATGTATTTCTCCATGCGGTTGGTGAACACCTCCTGCAGCTGTTTGGGCGTGATGCCGTTGGCTTTTGCCACTGCCTGGCACTTGGGGCATTGCTCCCAACGTATGGTCGGGGTCTCGTCGCCTCCGATGTGGAAGTAGCTTGCCGGGAAAATGTCGGTGAGTTCGTCAACGACATCCTCAAGCATCTCGTAAATCTTCTCGTTGCCCAGGCACAACACATCGCGGAACACGCCCCATCCGTAGCCCACTTCGTAGGGGCCGCCCGTGCATCCCAGTTCGGGATAGGCGGCAAGTGCGGCGAGCATATGGCCCGGCATGTCGATTTCGGGTATCACTGTTATGTGGCGTTCGGCAGCATAGCGCACCACCTCGCGAGCCTCGTCCTGCGTGTAGAAGCCCCCGTAGGGAGTGCCGTCGTCAATGTCCGAGTTGCGTCCTATGATAGTGCGCTTGCGTATTGAACCCACCTCGGTGAGCTTGGGATATTTCTTTATCTCGATGCGCCAACCCTGGTCTTCGCTCAGATGCCAGTGGAATGTGTTCATGTTGTGCAGTGCCATCATGTCGATATACTTCTTCACGAAGTCCACGCTCCAGAAGTGTCGGCCGCTGTCGAGCATCATTCCACGGTAGCCGAAGCGCGGTTCGTCGGTGATGACGGTAGCCGGCAGCGTTATGTCTTCGCTCTTGTCGAGCACGGGCATCGACTTGCGCAGTGTCTGTATGCCGTAGAACACGCCTGCGGCGGTGCTGCCTTCTATTGTCACCTGGCGTTCGCCTACGGTTATGCGGTAAGCTTCTGTTCCCTTTATCTTAGGGTTTAGTGCCAACACAATGGCCGGAGTCTTCTTGTCCTTGGCATTGGTCACGGCGAGTTTAAGACCGGTGAGCTGGCCGATGTATTCTGAAAGGAATTCGGCATTGCGCTTCATCTTGCTGTCGGTTCCGGCATACACCACCGGTGTTTGTGCAGTAATGGTGAAGGGCTTGCCTTTCTGTGCCACGATGCTGCGTGGCAGCGGCACTACGTTTTGATACACTGCGTCGGCAGCATAGGTGTTGAGCAACGACGCACAAAGCATGGTTGTCAGGGCGATTTTCTTTATCATTTGGTTAATGGTTAATGGTATTGGTATACAAAGATACGCATTTTATTTTACACATCTGTGGCGCTGACAGCCAAAATAAACCCTGCGTGCGCAAAAAACTTGTGTTGCTTCGCCCTCTTCGGCATGTAGACTGCGATGCACGGCCATACCACCTGCGGCGTGCAGCATCTGCGGCACGTGCGTAGGGCAGCTGCAACACGTGCGTGCACCGTATGCCGCACGACAAAGGCAAGGTCGTTTTGCGGCGCGGCAAAGGCATGGTTGCTTACTCGGCGTAAGCTGGCGGCACTGTTTTCAAGTGCATTCCGGCGGTCGGTGATGACAGAAATGCCGAAAAAGCAAAAAAAGTTGCTTTTTTGTTTTTGCATTACAAATATATTGTGTAATTTCACCCCGTCAAACGAATAACCTCAAACCTATGATATATGTAGACCTGCCAGAAGGGCATCCACACCGCCTCTCCTTCTATCTTGCAGCCGAAGAGTTCGTGGCGCGGCGTCTTGCCGCAGGCGAATATTTCTTCATGTGGCAGGTTGAACCCACCGTGATTTTCGGGCGCAACCAGCTCATTAAAAACGAGGTGAACCAAGACTACTGCCGCGAACACGGCATAGAAATGTACCGGCGGAAAAGCGGCGGCGGCTGCGTGTATGCCGACATGAACAACATAATGTTCTCCTACATCACTGAAGACGAGAACGTGAGCCTGACGTTCAACCGCTATATAATGATGGTAGTGGCCGTATTGCGCAAGCTGGGAGTTGATGCCACCACGAGCGGACGCAACGACATTCTCGTCGACGGGCGCAAGGTGTCGGGCAACGCATTCTATCATCTGCCCGGACGCAGCATCGTGCACGGCACCATGCTCTACGACACCGACGTGCAAAACATGGTGGGAAGCATCACGCCCAACGACGCCAAGCTCGTGAGCAATGGCGTGAGCAGCGTGCGCCAGCGCATTAATCTGCTCAAAGACTATATCGACCTCGACATTGAAGGCTTCAAGCAATTCGTGCGCGACAACCTTTGCGACAGCCACATCACGCTGTCTGAGGATGACATCCTGACGATAAGGATACTCGAACTGGAGTATCTCTCGCCGGCATTCATCTACGGCAACAACCCACACTACAACATAGTGCGCCGCGGACGCATCGATGGAGTGGGCGAGGTGGAAGTGCGCCTGCAGCTGAAAAACGACGTGATATGCCGCGCCAATGTATTGGGCGACTTCTTTCTCGTGGGCGATATCGACAACCGACTGTTGAAGCCTCTGCACGGCGTGAAGCTCGATGCCGAAGCCGTGAGTGCCGCCCTGCCGCAACGTCTCGACGACATAATACTCAATCTGAACAAAGACGATTTCGTGAAGCTGCTCGTTTCCGGCAGCTGACAGGGCCGTGCCGCTGCACTGCCTGCCCGAAAGACAAAACCTAACAACCTAAATACAACTGCTATGAATGAAAAGAAAACCTGTCTTTATGACCGCCATGTGGCCCTCGGGGCACTCATGCAACCTTTCGGAGGTTTCATAATGCCGATACAGTATTCGTCGATTATCGACGAACACAATGCCGTGCGCCATGCGTGCGGAGTGTTCGACGTGTCGCACATGGGCGAGGTGACGGTGCGCGGACGCGATGCCGAACGCTACGTCAACCACATATTCACCAACGACGTTACCGACGCTCCCGCCGGAAAGATATTCTATGGCATGATGCTCTACGACAACGGCGGCACCGTTGACGACCTGCTCGTATATAAAATGGGCACCGACGACTTCTTCATCGTAATCAATGCGGCCAACATCGACAAGGACTGGGCGTGGATGAAAGAGCATGCCGAGGGCTATGAAATAGACTTGCAGAACCTCTCGGAATATTACGGTCAGCTCGCAGTGCAAGGTCCTGAGGCCGAGAAAGTGGTTGAGGAAGTGCTCGCATTGCCGTGCAGCGAACTCGTGTTCTATACGTCGAAGACCATCGAGGCCGACGGCGAAACGGTGATAGTGAGCCGCACCGGATATACGGGCGAAGACGGTTTCGAGATTTACGGAAGCCACGCCTTCATCGGCAAGCAATGGGACAAGCTCCTTGAAAGCGGACGCTGCAAACCGTGCGGACTGGGTTGCCGCGACACTTTGCGCTTTGAAGTGGGGCTGCCTCTGTATGGCGACGAGCTGTCGGCCGACATTTCGCCGGTAATGGCAGGCTTGAGCATGTTCTGCAAACTCGATAAACCGGAGTTCATAGGCAAGGAAGCCGTGGCCAAACAAAAGGCCGATGGCGTGGAAAAGAAAATCGTTGGCATCGAACTGCGCGACCGCGCCGTGCCGCGCCACGGCTATGCCGTGCTGCACGAGGGCGAAACGGTGGGCGAGGTGACAACCGGCTACCATTCAATCTCGGCCGACAAGAGCGTGTGCATGGCACTCGTCGATGCCCGATTCGCAAAGATCGGCACCGATCTCGAGGTGCAGATACGACGCAAGACATTCCCCGGCGTGGTGGTGAAGAAACGCTTCTACGACAAGCATTACAAGAAATAAGAATAAAAACAAGTAAAAACCAAATCTGATATGGCAAAAACAATTGAAGGACTCTATTATTCAGAGTCGCACGAATATGTGAGAATCGAAGGCGAGTATGGATATGTTGGCATCACCGACTATGCCCAGAACGCATTGGGCAATGTGGTGTATGTAGACATGCCCGAAGTTGACGACGAACTCGAGGCAGGCTCTGAATTCGGGGCAGTGGAGAGCGTCAAGGCTGCAAGCGACCTTGTTTCGCCTGTGTCAGGCACCGTGGTCGAAGTGAACGAGGCATTGGAGGAAACACCCGAACTGATAAACAAGGATGCCTTCGCCAACTGGATCGTGAAGGTGAAGCTTGCCGACAAGGCCGAACTTGACAGTCTTATGGATGCTGCCGCCTATGAGGCGCACTGCGCCAAGTAGGCAGTAGGCACACTGTCCGGGCTGCGTGCCATGGCCTTGGCTGCGTGTTCCATGCAGGGCGAAAACCCGGCACGGCACACACAGACAACGGTCTGGCACGCTTGCCTTTGCCCTTGGGCACACCACGCCTGCAACATGGCAATGCCGTTGCAGGCAAACAGCCTGTTAACTTTACCTTATCCTTTAACACAACATGACCTTATGACATACAAATATTTCCCGCACACCGAAGGGGATGTGGCTGCAATGCTGCAGAAAATAGGCGTGGCCGACATCGATGCACTGTATGCCGATGTGCCCGAAAGCGTGCGCTTCTGTGGCGACTACGACTTGCCCGAGGGCAAGAGCGAACTCGAACTGCGCGCATTCTTCGACAATCTGGGCCGCCAGAACCGCCTGCTCACGGTGTTTGCCGGGGCAGGTAGCTACGACCACTACACTCCGGCCGTAATCCCTTCGATAATATCTCGGTCCGAATTTCTCACGAGCTACACTCCTTACCAGGCCGAGATTTCGCAAGGCACACTGCATTACATCTTCGAATACCAAAGCATGATGGCCGAACTCACCGGTATGGACATCTCCAATGCATCGATGTATGACGGCAGCACAGCCACCGCCGAAGCCGCACTGATGTCGATTGCGTCGGCTAAGAAGGCCAACCGCGTGCTCATCTCCGACACCGTCGATCCGAAAGTGGCGCAGGTGGTGCGCACCTACGCGCATTTCCACGGCTTCAAACTCGACACCATTGCAAGCCGCGACGGAGTTACAAGTCGTGACGACATGGCCGCACAACTCGCCGAAGGTGGCGTGGCCGGGGTGATAGTGCAGCAGCCCAACCGCTACGGCATAGTGGAGGATTACACCGGCTATGCCGACCTTTGCCACGAACGCAAGGCTCTGCTCACCATAAACAGCGTGGCTGCCGACCTCGCTCTGCTCAAGACTCCAGGCGAATGGGGAGCCGATATCGCAGTGGGCGACGGACAGTCGCTCGGCATTCCCATGACATTCGGAGGACCGTCGGTGGGATATATGTGCTGCACTGAGCGGCTCATGCGCAAGATGCCGGGCCGCATCGTGGGGCAGACTGTTGACAACCGGGGCCAGAGGGTATTCGTGCTCACCCTGCAGGCACGCGAGCAACACATACGAAGACAGAAAGCTACGTCGAACATCTGCTCAAACGAGAGCCTCATGGCACTCTTCGTCACAATCTACATGTCGCTCATGGGCAAGCAAGGCGTGCGTGAGGCAGCACGGCTTTCCTATGCCGGGGCACACTGCCTTTGCGATTGTCTTGTGGCAACGGGACACTTCCGCCTGAAATACGACCAACCGTTCTTCAACGAGTTCTGCGTGGTCTACGACGGCGACGTTGACGCATTGCAGCGCCGTTTCATCGACAACGGCATACTGGGAGGCGTGAAGGTTGACGACAACACCATAATGTTTGCCGTTACCGAGAAACGCACCCGTGAGGAAATAGACAAACTTGTAGACATCGTAAAGCAGCAGGAGGACACGATATGAACAACCGACTTTATGGAAACTTGATATTCGAGCTGTCGCACGAAGGCCGCAAAGGCTACTCGTTGCCGCAAAACCGCTTCGGCAACTACGACGTTCCCGAAGGCATGTGCCGCGAGAATGCTGCACGACTTCCCGAATGCGACGAGCTGACGGTGGTGCGCCACTACACCAACCACAGTGAGAACAACTTCGGAGTGGACAACGGTTTCTATCCGTTGGGCAGCTGCACGATGAAATACAATCCCGTGATAAACGAGGAAATAGCCGCCATGAAGGAGTTTGCAGGGCTTCATCCGCTCCAGCCGACAGCGACTTGCCAGGGTGCTCTGCATGCCTATTATGACATGCAGCACTTGCTCGCTGCGCTCACCGGGCTTTCCGAATTCACGCTCAACCCGTTTGCCGGTGCCCACGGCGAACTCACGGGTCTTATGACAATACGTGCCTATCACCAAAGCCGTGGCGACTTGAAGCGCACACGCGTCATCGTGCCCGACTCGGCACACGGCACCAATCCCGCTTCGGCAGCCGTATGCGGCTTGGAAGTGGTTGAGGTTAAGAGCACGGCCGAGGGTATTGTGGACGTTGACGACCTGCGTTCGCTGCTCGACGACTGCGTGGCCGCAATGATGATGACCAATCCCAACACTCTGGGATTGTTTGAAAAGGAAATCCCAGAGATTGCCGCTTTGGTGCACGAGTGCGGTGGTTTGATGTATTACGACGGTGCAAACCTCAACCCGATGCTTGGCGTTTGCCGTCCGGGAGATATGGGTTTCGACGTGATGCACATCAATCTGCACAAGACTTTCTCTACGCCTCACGGCGGAGGAGGCCCCGGCTCGGGGCCGGTGGGAGTGCGCTTGGGCATGGAACAGTTCCTCCCGGCTCCGCGTGTAGTGCTGCGCGACGGCGTTTACAGCGTTGAACGCGATGAAGAGGCAATAAGCGTGAGCGAGTTCTTCGGCAATTTCGGAGTGATGTTGCGTGCTTATGCCTACATTCTCACGCTCGGACGCGAAAACATCAAGCTCGTTGGTCCGCTCGCAACACTCAATGCCAACTATATAAAGGAGTGTCTGAAAGATGTCTACGAACTGCCGATTGCCGGACTGTGCAAGCATGAATTCGTGTTCGACGGATTGAAAGACAAGTCAACGGGAGTTACCACCATGGATGTGGCAAAGCGTCTTCTCGACTATGGCTACCATGCTCCAACAATATATTTCCCCTTGTTGTTCCATGAGTCGCTTATGATTGAGCCTACCGAAAACGAGAGTAAGGACACCATCGATGCTTTCGTTGACGTGATGCGCACGATTGCCGAGGAGGCAAAGACCAACCCCGAACTGGTGAAGTCGGCCCCGCACGACACTCCGACAGGCCGTGTTGACGACGTGCTTGCAGCAAAACACCCGGTAGTGACCTACTTCCAGAGCCTGGAAAAGTAACTGTTGGCCTATGGAAAGAACCGATTTGATAATAATAGGAAGCGGTCCCGGCGGCTACCACACAGCTGCCTACGCTGCCAAGCATGGCTTGCACACAATCGTAGTGGAAGCTGGCGAGGCCGGCGGCACATGCCTTAACTGTGGCTGCATACCTACCAAGACGCTTTGCCGGAGCGCAGAAGTGGCCGACACTTTGCGCGAAGCGGCCGACTATGGGTTCGGCAATGTGGCCTATACTGTTGATTTTGGGCGTGTAATGGATCGCAAACGCAAGGTCGTCGAAGCCTTGCGCGGTGGGGTGGAAACGCTCATGCAGGCTCCGGGCATAACCTTCGTGCGCGGCCATGCGGCTTTCACCGGCCCACACACCGTTTCGGTTGGCGGCGAGGAATACACTGCTCCGCACATCATAGTGGCCACAGGTTCGAAGCCGAAGATGCCTCCCGTTGAGGGAATTGGTCTGCCCGGAGTGCTCACTTCGACCGAATTGCTCGACATTGCCGACCTGCCCCGACGGCTGTGCATAGTTGGTGCCGGAGTGATAGGCATGGAATTTGCGTCAATATTCAGCAGCTTCGGCAGCGAAGTGACAGTGGTTGAGTTTCTGAAAGAGGCTCTGCCCACGCTCGACAGCGACATCGCCAAACGCTTGAGGCAGTGCATTGGCAAGCGCGGAGTTACGTTTCACATGCAGTCGGCGGTGAAGACGATAGCCGAAAGCACCGGCGATGACGGACAAAGACAACTCACTGTCAGCTTCGAGAAGAAGGGCAAGCCGCTTAGTGTAGATGCCGACGTGGTGCTTGTAGCCACTGGACGTGCACCTTACACCGAAGGTTTGCAGCTCGACAAGGCCGGAATTGAATGTGCAAGGCAGGGCATCTGCGTCGACAGCAACTACCAAACCAATGTCGAGGGAGTTTATGCCATTGGCGACGTAAACGGCAAATGCCTTCTTGCCCATGCCGCTTCGTTCCAGGGAATGCATGTGGTTAACCACATTATCGGGCGTACCGACAACATCGACTTGGCCATTGTGCCGTCGGCAATATTCACCCGTCCCGAGGCAGCAAGCGTTGGTCGCAGTGAGGACAGCTGCAAGACCGACGGCATAGACTATGTGTGCCGCAAGGCATTCTACCGTGCCAACGGCAAAGCCATGGCCATGGGCGAGACCGACGGTTTGCTGAAACTGTTGTCCGACAGTAATGGTTGCATCATTGGATGCCATGTGTTCGGGCTTCACGCAGCCGACATTGTGCAGGAGGTGGCAGCACTTATGTGCAGGAAGTCAACCGTTGACGACCTCGCCGACATGGTGCACACCCATCCAACATTGGCCGAAATACTGCACGACGCAGCTTTGGCGTGACGCAATGAAGACTTCGTGCCTCGGCGCACAAGCCTATATAATAAAGGAGAGAACTGCCCGTTGAACTTTCACGGGCGGTTCTCTCCTTTCGCATATCCGCGTGTCGGCATCCCGTCTATGGCGCGGTCATCCGGCCAACGACTCCACTATGAGCCACACATTGAGCACGGTGACAATGGCGGCAAGTGCATAAAGCGTTATTGTGGTGAGGCGATGGTTGGCATATCTGCCCATGACGCGCCGCGAAGAAGTTAGTCTCACTTGCAGAAACATGGTGAAAGGCAGCTGCATGCTGAGCACCATTTGTGAGTAAATCAATCCTTTGAAGGCATCGCCTATGAAGACAATGATAAGCAATGCAATCCCCAACGACAGGCAAATGCCCGTTATTGAATGCGCATCGCGGGGGTAGTATTGCTCGCCAAACATTCCCGAGAATATGCATCCGGCTGCCATTCCGCTCGTTATCGTGCTCGAAATGCCGGCCAAAAGAAGCGCGATTGCGAAGATGTCGGCGGCATTGCTGCCCAAAAGCGGCGTGAGAAGAGCCTGCGCCTGAGCCAAATCGTCCACCTGACTGTGTGCTGCATGAAACGTTGTAGCGGCAAGAATTATCATGGCACTGTTTATGGCCCATCCCACAATCATTGAGAACAGCGTGTCGAAGAACTCATATTTCAGTGCCTGTTCGATGCTCTTCTGGTCGCGGGTGTTTATCTGTCGGCTCTGCACTATCTCCGAATGCAGAAACAGGTTGTGCGGCATTACAACCGCGCCGAGCACGCTCATCACCACAAGCATGCCTCCGCGCTCCACGCTCGGAACTGTCCATCCATGCAAGGCAGCAGGCAGGTCGATGTCAACAAGAAAAAGTTCGTAGATGAACGAAAGCCCGATCATCGAAACAAACGTGATTATGAGCCGTTCAACACGCTTGTAGCTATTGGTGAGAAGCATCGCCGTGACGGCTGCCGCCGACATGGTTGCGCCCCAAACAAGCGGAATTGCAAACAGCATCTGCAATGCTATGGCCGCGCCGAGTATTTCGGCGAGCGACGTGGAAATGCTCGCCATGAATGCAGTAACGAGTATCGGGCGGCCAATCCACTTGGGAGCATATTTCTCTGCGGCCTCGCTCAGGCACAAACCGGTGACAATTCCGAGGTGGGCCACGTTGTGCTGCAAGGCTATAAGCATTATGGTTGACAGCGTGACAACCCACAGCAGCGAATAGCCGAACCCCGACCCGGCGGCGAAATTGCTTGCCCAGTTGCCCGGATCGATAAAGCCCACGGTGACGAGAAGCCCCGGCCCGATATTCTTTATTATGTCTATTGCCCCGAATTTCTCGGGCTTTGCCTCGTTGCGGAGCAAATCTACAAGGTTTTTCATAAGCAATTCTCCCCGTTTTTATGTGTTCTTGGCGATGTGTGCACCGTGCGTTTTGCCATGCACCGAGCATCACATTGGTCTTCGTTCCGCAAAATTAGCCGTTGCGGCTTGCCCTTACAATACCTTGAAAAGGGTAATTTTCTCCGCGTAATGCCATTTGCTAAAACAATGCCACAATGTGGAAAAGAACGCACCGGCAATGAAAAAGAAAGGCCTGCAAGGTGGGTTATAGGCCGAATTGTGCTAACTTTGCAAGAGTATATAACATTCAACCTTAACCTATGAATACTGAACAACTTTCTGCAGCCAAGAAAACGATAGTGGGAATACAATTTCTTTTCGTCGCTTTCGGTGCAACAGTGCTCGTGCCTTTGCTTATAGGCATCGACCCGGCAACGGCACTTTTCACCGCCGGTCTTGGCACTTTCATCTTCCATTTCGTCACGAAGGGCAAGGTGCCAATATTCCTTGGCAGTTCGTTTGCGTTCATTGCGCCCATTATTGCCGCCACAAAACAGTGGGGATTGCAGGGCACTTTGGCTGGACTCACAGCCGTGTCGCTTGTGTATTTCGTCGTGAGTGCACTCGTGAAATGGCAGGGTCGCCGGCTGCTCGACCGCATTTTCCCGCCCGTAGTCATCGGTCCGGTGATAATACTCATCGGTCTTTCGCTCTCGGGCAGTGCCGTAAACATGGCAAAAGACTGTTGGGTGCTCGCTTTTGTGTCGCTTATCACGTCGATAGCCGTGCTCACTTTCTGCCGTGGCATGATGAAGCTTGTGCCCATAATAAGCGGCGTCGTGGTGGGATATGTTGTAGCTCTGTGCATGGGAGAAGTAGACTTTTCGGGAGTAGCAGCCGCTTCGTGGTTCGCATGCCCGGTGCATTTCGACACGATAACGCATTTCCAGCTGAGCCCGTTCCTTTATATGATTCCCGTAGCCATAGCCCCGGTGCTTGAACATATAGGCGATGTTTATGTAGTGAGTGCCGTTGCCGGCAAGGATTTCGTGAAAGACCCGGGCTTGCACCGCACCATGCTTGGCGACGGATTGGCCTGCCTTGCATCGGCATTCTTGGGCGGTCCGCCCGAGACAACCTACTCTGAGGTGACGGGAGCAATGTCGATAACCAAGATAACGAGCCCTGCCGTGATACGCATTTCGGCAGCCACGGCAATATGTTTCTCGGTTGTTGGCAAGCTCAGTGCACTGTTGCAGTCAATTCCGCAGGCCGTGCTCGGAGGCATAATGCTGCTGCTCTTCGGTACAATAGCAAGTGTGGGCGTGCAAAATCTCGTGCAGAACAAGGTGGATATGAATGACACCCGCAACATAATCATCATCTCGGTAATGCTCACAATGGGCTTGGGCGGAGCCGTACTGTCATCAGGTTCGTTTGCAATCTCGGGCATAGGCTTGTCGGCAGTGATAGGCGTCGTACTCAACCTCGTGCTTCCGCATACCGAAAAAGAAACCACTGACAAAAACGAAGAACAATGAAAAACATGAAAACAACATTGTGCGCCGCGCTGCTCGCCTTTATGCTTTCGGCAGAATCGACAGCGCAGACAACGGCAGAAAAGTATCAGCCTACGGCCGAAAACCTCAAAAACCGCGAGCAATTCAGCGACAACAAGTTCGGAATATTCCTGCATTGGGGCATATACAGCATGCTCGCCACGGGCGAATGGACAATGAATATCAACAACCTCGACCACAAGGAATATGCCAAACTGGCCGGAGGCTTCTATCCGTCAAAGTTCAATGCCGCCGAATGGGTGGCTCAGATAAAGGCGTCGGGAGCAAAATACATCTGCTTCACCACACGTCATCACGACGGATTCTCGATGTTCAAGACCAAATATTCCGACTACAACATTGTCGATGCAACACCCTTCCGCCGCGACATCTTGAAGGAACTCGCCGACGAATGCCACCGCCAGGGCATAAAACTGCACCTTTATTACTCGCATCTCGACTGGAGTCGCGAGGACTATCCGTGGGGAGAAACTGGCCACGGAACGGGTCGCAAGAACAAAGAGGGCAACTGGGCGAGCTACTCGCAGTTTATGAACAACCAGCTAACAGAACTTCTCACCAACTACGGCGAGATTGGCGCGATATGGTTTGACGGGTGGTGGGACCACGGAAAAGGCACCGGTTTCGACTGGCACTTGCCCCAACAGTATGCTCTCATACACAGCCTTCAGCCTGCATGTCTCATTGGCGACAACCACCACCAGGTTCCGTTCGACGGTGAGGATATACAGATTTTCGAGCGCGACCTGCCCGGCGAGAACACAGCCGGAATGTCGGGGCAGAGCATAACGGGCTTGCCTCTCGAAACATGCGAAACTATGAACGGGATGTGGGGCTACCGCATGGCCGACACCAACTACAAAACCGTGAAGCAGCTTGTGCATTATCTCGTGAAGGCGGCAGGCCGAAATGCCAATCTGCTTATGAACATCGGTCCGCAACCCGACGGTTGTCTGCCCGAAGTGGCCGTGGAGCGGCTGCGCGAAATGGGCGAGTGGATGAAAACCTACGGCGAGACCATCTACGGCACACGCGGTGGCTGCGTGGCTCCCCATGCTTGGGGAGTGACCACACAGAAGCCCGGACGCATGTTTGTGCACATTCTCGACTTGCAGGACAAGGCTCTCTTCGTGCCCACCGGCCAACTGAAAGTGCGATCGGCAGTTGATTTCGCCACACGCAAGACCGTAAAAATGCAGAAATGCCAGGGCGGCGTGATGCTCTATCTTGATGCCGTGCCCACCGAAATAGACAAGGTTGTAGAACTGAAATTGTAATTCTTGTTTGCGGTGGGAATTTACAGAACCACCTTAAAATAAAGAGAAAACATTGAGTCCGTAGCCAAAGGCTTTTGCCAAGGCTGCGGACTTTTTTTGTTGTTGCAACCAAGTTGCACTCAAACTGCCGTAATTTTGCAACCGTAAAACAACAACTTGACATATAGATATGAAAAAGAAAATGCTGAGAATTGCCGCTTCTGCCGCGTTGCTTTGCGTGGCGGCATGGGTGGAGCACAACACGAGTCTTGCCGTGTGGCAGCTGCTCCTTGTCTATCTTGTGCCCTATCTCGTGGCCGGCTACGATGTGGTGGGCGAAGCTATCGAAGGTGTTTGCCACGGCGAGGCACTCGACGAGGACTTCCTTATGTTTGTCGCCACTCTCGGGGCACTGCTCATTGGTTTCCTTCCCGGGGCCGAGACCGAATTTCCCGAAGCCGTGTTTGTGATGATATTCTTCCAAGTGGGCGAAATGTTCGAGCACTATGCCGAGCACCGCAGCCGCCGTTCAATATCGCATTTAATGGATATTCGCCCCGATACTGCCAATGTTGTGCGCGGCGGCAGCGTGTCGGTTGTGTCGCCGTCAGATATTGCCGTGGGCGAGACAATAGAGGTGCGGCCCGGCGAACGGGTGCCGCTCGACGGCGAAGTGGTGTCGGGCGACTCTAGCTTAGACACTGTTGCGCTAAGCGGCGAGAGCGTGCCGCGCGGTGTGCATAGCGGCGACAGCGTGGTGTCGGGGTGCGTAAACCTCTCCGGAGTGTTGCGCATTAAGGTCACTAAGACATTCGGCGAGTCTACCGTCTCGAAGATAATCAATCTCGTTGAGAATGCCAACGAACACAAGTCGCGCAGCGAAGCCTTCATAACGCGCTTCGCCCGCGTCTACACTCCCACCGTTGTCGTGGGCGCATTGCTGCTTGCCTTTGTCGCACCGCTGTTCTCGGCAAACTATGCCGAAGCCTTCTCAGTGTGGCTCTACCGTGCCCTCATGTTCCTTGTGGTGTCGTGTCCGTGTGCACTCGTAATTTCTGTGCCCCTGTCTTTCTTCGGAGGTATAGGCGGAGCATCGCGTCATGGCATACTGATTAAGGGCGCGAATTTCATCGACTCGCTTTCAAAGCTCGACATCGTGGCCTTCGACAAGACCGGCACACTCACCAAAGGCGTGTTTGAGGTGTGTGCCATACATCCCGACGAGATTGCCCCCGACGAACTGCTGCACCTCGCCGCACATGTGGAACGCTATTCCTCGCACCCCATAGCCGTCTCGCTGAAGCAGGCTTTTGCCAATGAAGACGACGGATGCACGGTGGAGGACGTGAAGGATATAGCCGGCCAGGGCATAAGCGCAGTGGTTAACGGCAGAACTGTGTGCGTGGGAAACACGCGTCTCATGGATGCCGTCTGCGCAAAATGGAGACAGTGCCACCGCGTGGGCACAATAGTGCATGTAGCCATCGAAGGCGAGTATGCCGGTCACATCGTGGTGAGCGACAAGGTGAAGGACGATGCCAGCGAGGCCATTGCAGCCCTTAAAAGGGTGGGAGTGAGCCTTACTGCCATGCTCACCGGCGACCGCCGCGAAGTGGGCGAGGACGTGGCCGGACAACTGGGAGTTGACCGTGTGTTTGCCGAACTGCTTCCTGCCGACAAGCTCGGCGCGCTCGAATCGCTCTCGGCAATGAAGCGCGAAGGCGGCACCTGTGCTTTCGTGGGCGACGGAATAAACGATGCCCCGGTGCTTGCGCGTGCCGATGTTGGCATAGCCATGGGCGCAATGGGTGCCGATGCGGCAATAGATGCGGCCGATGTGGTGATTATGGACGACTGTCCGTCGAAAGTTGCGCTTGCAGTGCGCATCGCACGCCGCACCATAATGATTGCCCGCCAGAACGTGTGGTTCTCAATTGGCGTCAAAATCCTTGTGCTTCTGCTTGCAGCATTGGGCTTGGCCACAATGTGGATGGCCGTGTTTGCCGATGTAGGCGTTACGGTGCTGGCCGTGATCAACGCCATGCGCACGCTGCGCAAATAGGTTAGTCGCAGTGCGTCAAAGGGGTGTTTTCCGGCGTAACGATACTTAAGGTGGGTTCTATAAATTGGCTTTGTCAGATTGCGAGGCTATTTTCGAGGACAATTTGTCTGTGAGTGAAGAAGTATAGCGGGCTATACGACTGAACGAGCAGATGGATTGGACCGAAAAGAGGCCGCAAGATGACAAAACGCAACCCGTTATGTTAATTCTTGTTTTGCGGTGGGAATTTATAGAACCCACCTTAAGATAATTGGTGTCCGGTGAAACTTTTACAACGGACAAGTCCCGTAGGGACGATATATTATAGCGCAGGGGCTTGCCCCTGCGTTTGTGTAATTCAATAATTTTGCCCCTGTAAGGGGCGCATAATTCATTGTGACGTTGAAATATACGCCCCTTTCAGGGGCAAAGGAATGTGATGCCTAATAGATAGGGGCAAGCCCCTATCCTATAATATATGCCCCTTTCAGGGGCAATGTTTACTTTTACAGAACCAAAATAATACTAAAAATCCCCGTTGCCGAGACTTGTCGGCAACGGGGATTTGTCTTTGTTGGCACGTGTGGCGTATGCCGTGTGTGCGTGTTGCAGCTGATACACGTGTGCGTTGCAGTTGGTGCACGTGCGTGCATCAGCCGCGCAACTGTGCAATGGTGTTGCGCACGCGTTGTGCCGAGGTGTAGTTTAGTGTGCCTTCATCGGCATCTTTCGATCCCATATACACGTCGCTGTTGATGTATTGCATGCGGCTCTTCACGGCAACGCGTGCCGAAAAATGAAATTCGTGCACTCCCGTGGCTTCGGCAATGCGCTTGATGTTGTCTTCGTTTACGCCGCATCCGGCGAGAATGGTTATGCGTCCGGCTGCCTGCTCGTTTATCTGGCCGAGCAATGCCGTGCCCTGCAAGGCCGTGGGTTGCTGCCCCGATGTGAGCACGCGGTCGAATCCGATCTGCACCAACTGCTCTATTGCGCATTTGGGGTCGCGGCAACGGTCGAAAGCGCGGTGGAAGGTGACGGCCATTCCCTTGCAGTGCTTCATGAGCGTGCGGTTGGCTTCGATGTCGATGTCGCCGTCGGGCGTGAGGCATCCGAACACCACGCCGTCGGCACCGAGCTCGCGTGCCGCGTCGATGTCGGCTTCCATGCGCTCAATCTCGAGCGGAGTGTAAAGAAAATCGCCGCCGCGCGGACGTATTATAACATGCAGCCGCGTGGCAGTGAGCAACTTGTGGGCCACTTTTATCTCGCCATACGACGGTGTAGTGCCGCCCTCGGGTATTCCGGCACACAGTTCCACGCGGTCGGCTCCGCCCTCCTGGGCTGCCAGACAACTCTCCACGCCGTTGGCGCAAACCTCAAACTTGTAGTCTTTATACATGATGTCGTTATGTTTCAGGGTGTTTGTTAATGCAGGGCAAACTTACAAAAAAGTTTTTGCAAAAGCCCTTTCGCGGCGGCATTTTTTGCCGTCAGGCTGCAAAGCTGCGGTTTGCGGCTATGGCGGCAGGCAGCCTTTGGCACCATTTGCAGTGCATTTGGCATTGTCAACATGGCAGATGTGTATTTCGTAAGAAAAATGTTCCTTTTGTCAAATGTTTTGCTTTTCTATATTTCTTTTATATGTAAAGATGTTGGTTGCTATGTAAGAATTTTATATTTTTGCAGAAATGAAATGCCTGTGTTGCCGTCGGCGGCTGCGCGATGCGGCTTGGGCGTGCGGCAGGGCAAAATGAATTGATACAAGGAAAATAGCAGTCAAGGAGAGTAAGATTATGAAAAAGAGTTTGACACTTGTTGTGGGCGCGGCGCTCGTGGTGAGCAGCTGCACCTCTTACACCGGTGCCGGGGCGTATATGGGAACGTCGCTCGGGTCGATACTCGGCTCGGCAATAGGCGGCATAGCCGGCGGTCCGCGCGGAAGTGACATCGGTACGATTGTGGGTATGGCCGGCGGTGCCGTGGTGGGAAGTGCCATTGGCGCTGCTGTTGACAACAGTGAGAATGCGCGGCAGTATGACGATGCGCGGCAGTCGCCGCGCCGCACTACGCAAACCAACCGCCACCGCAACAACATTCAACGCTATGAAGCCGGCCAAGACGGTGTGTATGGCGGACAGTATGGCAGTTCGCAAAACTATGTCGAAGGTCAGACCGCAGGCCAGTATTCGCCCGATGCAGTGTTCGACAGTACCAACTCGGCCGACGACCGCATTGATTTCGATGCGCCCGAACCCACGCGCCGTGACTTGCTTGCGCAGCCTTCCGACACAATCATGCGCAGCAATTCGGACGGAAGCACTGTTGAGAGCATCGGCGCAACGGCTTTGGAGCAAAGCGTGCGCCTCTCAATAAGAAACGTGCGCTTTACCGATTCCGATGGCGACGGCACTTTGGCACGTGGCGAAATAGGACGCGTAACGTTTGAACTTTACAACGTTGGCCAGACACCCGTCTATGCCGTCAATCCGAGCGTGGTTGAAAATGGCGACGGCGGCAATCTGTATATCTCGCCGAGCATACTTGTCGAGAGCATCGATCCGGGCAAAGGCATACGCTACACGGCCACCGTCAAGGGCGCACGCAAACTGCGCGACGGTAAACTGCAGCTTTATGTCTCGGCCATGCAGGGCGGAAAACCCGTGTCGCACGTCACTGTTCTCAACGTGCCCACAAAGCGTTAGTACAAAATAACGGGCTTCACACAGTCCGCATTACGGCAAAACGCCTGCATAGCGACATGCATTTACAGTGTGTTTCAACTGTATTTTGTGTCGTTATGCAGGCGTTTTGCCGTAGTTGTTATGTGTTGTTTCAGCGTTGGTGCGGTGTTGCCGTTGCACGCCGCGCTATCTTCTTCGCCGCTTTTTCGATGACTTTTTCTTGTGCTTGCTGCTTTTCTTTACCGATGAAGACTTCTTCTTAGCGGTTGTTGCATGGCTTTTCTTCACGGCCTTTGCCGTGTCGTTGGTTTCCAACTGAGGCTTGGCGGCAGGCTGCACATTGGTTGGTTGCTTGCCGTGCGTGCTGTAATGGAACAGTCCGTTGTCGGGCAAAGTGTATTCGGTAACTTCAAAGTCAAGTGCAGGCAACCCCTTGTTTTCGGGCTTGAAAGGAATGGTGGCTTGCCCAACGGGTTCCACTTTCACCACGGCCACGCCTTGGTTGATGATGCCCAACTGGCTTGCCGCCGCGTGAGAAAGGTCGATTATGCGTCCGCGAGTGTGTGGTCCGCGGTCGGTTACGCGCACAATGACGCTGCGGCCATTGTTCTCGTTGGTCACTTTTAGCAGAGTTCCGAATGGATGGGTGCGGTGTGCGCATGTAAGACTGTCGTGGTGCAGCCTCTCGCCGCTGCTTGTGCGTGCTCCGGTGGCGCGCTTGGAGTAAAACGAAGCCTTGCCCTTCTGCGTTTGCGCTTGCAGCGGAAGGGCCGTGATTAAGGCAACGGTTATGTAAAAAACCTGTTTATATTTCACTATATATGGGTTTGTTGGTTTCTTTCTTGGGGCTTGTTCCGCGGGTCGTGAGTCCGTGGTTGCCCAAACGGGATAAAGTGTCCTGCGGCGTTTCTGCGCCACAGGACACTTCCTGGCATGTGCTTTCGGTGCACGTTATACTATTCCCTGTGCCATCATTGCGTTGGCCACCTTCATGAAGCCGGCCACGTTGGCACCCTTGACATAGTCGATGTAGCCGTTTTCCTGTTTGCCATATTTCACGCACTGTTCGTGTATTGAGTGCATGATATAGTGCAGTTTCTCGTCAACTTCGGCTTCGCTCCAGCTCAGACGTATCGAGTTTTGGGTCATTTCAAGACCTGATGTAGCCACACCTCCGGCGTTGACGGCCTTTCCGGGAGCGAACAACTGGCCTGCGGCAATGAATTTCTCCACTGCTTCGGCGGTGCATCCCATGTTTGAAACCTCTGCCACGCACTCCGGTTTGTGGCTCAGTATGAGGTCGGCATCGTCGCCGTTCAGCTCGTTTTGGGTTGCGCATGTGAGATATATGTCGGCTTCCACCTCCCAAGGTTTGTGTCCTGCTACGAATTTCGAGCCGGGGAATTCCTCCTCGTAAGGCTGGCACACGTCGTTGCCACTGGCTCTCAGTTCGAGCATATAGTCTATCTTCTCGCCGCTTATGCCCTCGGGATCGTATATATAACCGTCGGGTCCGGATATGGTGATGACCTTTGCGCCGAGCTGAGTAGCCTTGAGTGCTGCGCCCCAAGCCACGTTTCCGAAACCACTAATGGCTACTGTCTTGCCTTTGAGGTCGAGATTGCGTGTGGCGAGCATCTGTTGCACGAAATACAAAGCGCCGAATCCGGTTGCTTCTGGGCGTATGCGCGATCCGCCGAACTCCAGTCCCTTGCCGGTGAGCACTCCTTCGTAGTGGTGTGTGAGCTTCTTGTACATTCCAAAGAGGTAGCCTATCTCGCGGCCTCCCACTCCTATGTCGCCTGCCGGCACGTCTTCATCGGGACCGATATGGCGGTAAAGCTCGGTCATGAAGGCTTGGCAGAAGCGCATAACCTCGGCATCTGAGCGTCCGCGAATTGAGAAATCCGAACCACCTTTGCCTCCTCCCATAGGAAGTGTGGTGAGGGCGTTCTTGAAAGTCTGCTCAAATCCGAGGAATTTGAGTATTGAGAGATTTACCGACGGGTGGAAACGCAGGCCGCCTTTGTACGGGCCTATGGCACTGTTGAACTGTACACGGTAGCCGATGTTTACCTGTACTTCGCCTTTATCGTCAACCCAAGGCACGCGGAATGTTATTATTCGCTCGGGTTCAACGAGCCGTTCTATGAGTTTTGCACGCTCGAATTCGGGGTGCTGATTGTACACATCTTCTATAGAGAGCAACACTTCTTTTACGGCTTGCAGGAATTCTGCTTCGCCCGGGTGCTTGTGCTCAAGGTCACGCAATATTTTCTCAACATCCATGGTAGTAATGGTTTTAAGTATTAATAGATTTCGTTGTGTCATGTTGACGGGGCAAATATAGCGCTTTTAAGTGTTACCGCCAAATAAAAATCACGATATTTTATGTTTTTTGCTTACTTTTAGAAAGTATGACGAGGTGTGCGCGATAACATTTTCCGGTGCGCATTTCTTTTGCTTGCCGTGCCGTTTCAAGTTTGCCAATGTGTCCCTTGCCGTCATTGGCAGTGCCTTTTCTTGGCGGAGCTTGGCCTTTGTGTGGCCGGTGCAGGTAGGCTGTCTCACTTTTTGGCATTTTCCTTCCGTTGCATACGAAATATTTAGTAAGTTTGCCGCAGTTTTTACTGTAATTCTGCAAACTATGATACCAACCGAATACAACCAGTTCTATTTAAAAGATGTGACGTTTGTCAACCTGATGATGCGGCGCATCTACAACGTGCTTATCGTGGCCAATCCCTACGATGCGTTCATGCTTGAGGACGACGGGCGCGTTGAGGAGAAGATATACAACGAGTATGTGGAGCTCGGATTGCGCTATCCGCCCACGTTCACCCAGGTGAGTACCACCGAAGAAGCCTATCAGGTGCTGCGCACAATGCACATCGATCTTGTGATATGCATGCCCGGCAACGCCGACAACGACGCTTTCTCGGTGGCGCGCGACATCAAGGCCGGATTTCCGCGCATACATTGCATCGTGCTCACGCCGTTCTCTCACGGCATCACGCGGCGCATGGCCGACGAGGATTTGAGCATATTCGACTATGTTTTCTGCTGGCTCGGCAACACCAATCTCATTCTTTCTATAATAAAACTTGTGGAAGACCGCATGAACATGGAGCACGACATTGCCGAGGGTGGGGTGCAGATGATACTGCTTGTCGAGGACAGCATACGCTTCTACAGCAGCATATTGCCCAATCTTTACAGCTACATTCTCGCGCAGAGCAAGCGGTTCTCCACCGAAGCACTCAACCGCCACGCGGCAACGCTGCGCATGCGCGGACGCCCAAAGGTGGTGCTTGCGCGCAATTATGAGGAGGCTTGGGAAATATACCAGCACTACAAGGAAAACATGTTGGGCGTGATAAGCGACGCACGGTTTCCGCTCGGTGGTGTGAAGGACAGTGAGGCCGGACTGAAACTGTTGCGTGCCATACGCCATGAAGACCCGTTTCTGCCGCTCATCGTGGAGAGTTCGGAGAGCGAAAACCGCAGCAAGGCCGAGCACGAAGGCTTCCATTTCGTCGACAAGAACTCGAAAACCATGAGCATCGACCTGCGTCACATCATGGAAGAGCACATGGGTTTCGGCGATTTCATATTCCGCAACCCGAAGACTCATGCCGAGATAATGCGCATACACAGCTTGAAAGAACTGCAAGACAATATTTTCAACATCCCCGACGACTCCATGCTCTACCACATCTCGCGCAATCACATGAGCCGTTGGTTGTCGGCGCGGGCCATATTCCCCGTTTCCGAGTTCTTGAAGAAGATTACCTGGGACAAGCTGCGCGACGTGTCGGCCCACCGAAAGATTATCTTCGACGCCATAGTGCAGTATCGCCACATGAAGAACATAGGCGTGGTGGCCGTGTTCGACCGCATGAAATTCGACTCCTATTCGCATTTTGCCCGAATAGGCGAGGGGTCGCTCGGAGGCAAGGGACGCGGACTGGCGTTTCTCGACCATATTGTCAAGACTCATCCCGAGTTCAATGTCATGCCCGGCACTACGGTGCAGATACCCAAAACCGTGGTGCTTTGCACCGATGTGTTCGACCAGTTCATGGAGCACAACAACCTCTATCAGATAGCACTGAGCGATGCTTCCGACGACGACATACTGCGTGCGTTCCTGCATGCGCAGTTGCCCGACTCGCTTATCGACGATTTCTTCACCTTCTTCGAGGCCACGCACAGTCCTATAGCCATACGTTCCAGTTCGCTTCTCGAGGATGCCCACTACCAGCCGTTTGCCGGAATCTACTCAACCTACATGATTCCGTTCCTCGACGACAAGTATGCCATGCTCGAAATGCTTGCCTGTGCCATAAAAGGCGTCTACGCATCGGTCTACTACCGCGACTCCAAAGCCTACATGACAGCCACGAGCAACGTTATCGATCAGGAAAAAATGGCCGTCATTCTGCAGGAAGTTGTGGGCAAACAGCACGGCAATCTCTTCTATCCGAGCATCAGTGGCGTGCTGCGATCAATAAACTACTATCCCGTGGGCGACGAGAAAGCCGCCGAAGGCATTGCTTCTCTGGCTCTGGGCTTGGGCAAATACATCGTCGATGGAGGCCAGACTCTGCGCGTGTCGCCCTATCATCCGGCGCAGGTATTGCAGACAAGCGAGGTGGGCACGGCCTTGCGCGAGACGCAGACGCGCTTCTATGCGCTCGACATGACCCACACCGGGCGCGACTTCAAGGTTGACGACGGTTTCAACATACTCTCGCTGCGCGTGAAGGATGCCGCCGACGACGGCACGCTGGGCAGTGTTGTTTCCACCTACGACCCTCGCGACGACATGATGCGCGACGGAATACACCCCAGCGGACGCAGGGTTGTCTCGTTCAAGGGCGTGTTGCAGCACGGCGTATTTCCCTTGCCCGAACTCATGCAGATGTCGATGCGCTACGGAGCGGAGTCGATGCGCCGTCCCGTAGAGATAGAGTTTGCGTGCAACCTGAATGCCGGCCGCACAGGCGACTTCTATCTGTTGCAGATACGTCCTATCGTAGATTCGAAGCAGATGCTTGATGAAGACGTGGCGGCAGTGTCCGATGCCGAATGCCTTCTGCGCTCGCACAACTCGC
This sequence comes from Lachnospiraceae bacterium, assembly GCA_963654815.1. Lineage (GTDB taxonomy): Bacteria > Bacteroidota > Bacteroidia > Bacteroidales > Bacteroidaceae > Prevotella. Next base: position 24,300 of record CAVKCP010000024.1, read on the forward strand.
TGGGACACGGCGTCAGCTGCGACATTAGCGACGTGCTGTATGTGAAAACCGGCGAAGGCTACTCGGCGGCAAGCAACCATGAGGTGGCAGCCGAGATAGAAACGCTCAACAGGCAGCTTGCCGACGAGGGGCGCGGCTACATACTTGTGGGGCCGGGACGTTGGGGGTCGAGCGACCCTTGGCTCGGAGTGCCTGTGAAATGGCCTGCTATAAGTGCCGCAAGAGTGATTGCCGAGGTGGCATTGAAGAACTATCACGTTGACCCGAGCCAAGGCACTCACTTCTTTCAGAACCTTACCAGCTTCGGCGTGGGCTACTTCACGGTGGACGAGGAGGCCGGCAACGGACTCTTCCGCAAGGATTTTCTCGACGCTATTCCTGCCGAAACCGAGACGGCACATGTGCGGCTCGTGCATCTACAGAGCCCTTTGCGCGTGATGATGGACGGCATGAAGCAGGAGGGCGTGGTGATCCTGCCGCACTGAACAAGGCATGCCGCCGCACACTCCAACGGTGAGGTGCGGCGGCATTTCGATGTTAACGGTTGTTAATGCCGTCAAGTAAATCCATGGTTTTCCGTATCCTTAATGAACAACCCCAAGGGGATACAACCTGCCAAAAGTCAAGCATAGGCTACGGCTTGTGCCGCGCATCGGCAAAAAACGCATTACATTGCAGCAGAAAGAATTTGAACATATAGCCCACGACTTGCGTCGCCGTGCAATCAACACCGCCTACGGCTACGGTTTCGACAGTGCCGCTGCCGACGATGTGGCGCAAGACACGCTGCTCAAGATGTGGGCAATGCGCGACGAAATAGATGCCGGCCGATCGGTTGAGGCCCTTGCCGTGAGCATAGCGCGCCACCTTTGCATCGATGTGATGCGCCGCCGACGCACCGTTCCCATTGCCGGGCGGCAGATGATAGACGACCGCCACGATCAGCCCGACACCGCATTGGAGAACGACGAAAACCTACGTTGGCTCGAACGCCGCCTTGCCACGCTTCCCACCAACGAACACGCCGTGCTGAAACTGCGGCAGGTGGAGCGCAAGAGCGATGCCGAGATAGCGGCAATACTCGGCATTTCGCTTTCGTCGGTGCCCACGCTTCTCTCCAGGGCACGCCACAAACTGCTCGACGAGATACGGCGGCGCAACGGCTGACACCACGGCAACATGCCGCAACCTACGGCAAGAAACATTATTCACAAGATGATTTTTACGACAATGGAAAATAAAGACGATATGAAAACTCTGATCGACCGCTTCATGGCCGGACAGACCACACTCGAAGAGGAAGACCGCCTCGCGCGCTATTTTCGTTCGGGAAAAGCCCCCGATGAGTGGCGTGACTATCGCGAAATGTTTGCATATTTCGACGAAGGCATGCCCGACGGGCGCTACAATCAGCACCGTGGCCGGCGCAACCGGCGCATCGCCGTGTTGTTTGGTGCGCTTGCCGTGGCGGCATCCATAGCCTTATTGCTTGCGGTAGTGCTGCCGCATGGCGGCAACGAAGGTGTGGCTCCGGCCCCGATGGCTTCTGCCTGCGCGGCAGCCAATCCCGATACCGTCGGCGTTGAGTCGCCGTCAGACACGGCACGCAACGTTGCCGAACCGGCGGAACAGCCCCGGCGGCGCATCATTCACAAATACAAATATTCGCCCGAACCGCCCCGTGGCTATATTGCCGAGGCTTCCGCTGAGACAAAGACCGACACAACGGAAGACATAGATGCACTTGTGGCCGATCAGATAATGAAGATGGAGCAGCGGCAGAAAAACATGGCAGTGCAGGCAGAGGTGCTCGCCCGCTTGCGTGAGGCACTGGTAAAGGCCGACATGAACGGCGACCTTGCCGCCGACAACGAGGAAATATACTGACACACTATATAAAAGACATGAAATTATGAAAACACTATGCATGACAATTCTCGGCATTGCCGCGCTCTTCTGCGCGCCTGACGCAACAGCACAGACAGCCATAGAGAAGGTGTTGCCCGACTTCCTCGCCGCCAATGCAGGGAGCAACATATTGATGAAAAACATCGAAACTCAAAACGACCAAGGCAAGGAGTGCACATTCAACTACTATATGTTCCGCGTGAAGAAGAACGATGCCTTGCTTGAGAAGTTGCGCAAGGCATTCTTGCAGGACGAACCTGCTGCATACAGTTCATTCAACAAGATGAAAGGCTCGCAAAACAACGAGACAAAAATCATAGGCTATGGCGTCAATCCTGCCAACACTTCAACGTCGGTGAAGTTCGGTAGCTACGAAGACCACAACTACATGGTGCAGCTTTACCGCGACAAAGCCGATGCAGGGTGGCGCACTTGCTATGCCCTATGCTGGTATGACGACCCCGACGAAGGCAAATGCTACAAGGGGACAGTTTATAAAATATACAGCCGAGACCCTCAAGCGAAGTCCACTGAAAAGAGAAAAAGAAGCGTAGAAGTGCTCGACGACGGCACGTTGCTGCAGCTTGACAACCTAACGGGCAACCTTCGTATGCTCAACACCGGTTCAACATCGGGCAGCATAGGCACGCTTCAGTCTGCATCTGATTTTGTAACGCGGCTCAGCAACCTGCGCACGATGTTCAACGCCGAGTGCAAGAAAAGCAACAACAAGCGTTCCGACGAGCAGATTACGGGCATTGTGAATGTGACTCTCTCAATGTGCAAGCAACATGCAGGTTTGCTCAACTCCGACGAAAAACGTGTGTGCGTGGGCCTTTTGCGCGACATGCAGCACAACACATCGGACAACAGCATGAAAGATTTGCTCGATTTGGCTGTGAAATACCTTAAATGACGATTTGTTCAGTGAAATAATAAAACAGAAATTCTCTCTACTGTGGCCGCAAAACCGACGTGATGTCAGTTTTGCGGTTTTTTCGTTTTCATTAGTGTCCGGTAAAAACTTTGCAACCATCAAGTCCCGTAGGGACGACAGATTATAGCGCAGGGGCTTGCCCCTGCGTTTATGTTT
>CAVKCP010000025.1:0-25083 GCA_963654815.1 Lachnospiraceae bacterium
CGAAGGATGTATTTCATTGTCCTCAAATCGTACCAAGTTATTTTTTTATCGTCACATATTGTGGGCTGATTTAAACTAAATCTGTTATGGGGAAAATATTTCGGGCTTTTGTGTTTCTGCTTGTTTGTAGCTTTATGCCGATGAGCGTTTTTGCTGACAACACAAATATAAAAGGTAAAATAGTAGATGGTGCAGGGAAACCGTTAGAGGGCGCAGTGGCTTCATTTCTTTCTTTGGCAGACAGCACGCTTATTGCAAATGCTATAACAGACAGCATCGGTGTTTTTAACATTGCTATACCCGACAGTGTGGCTGACAAAAGCATGCTGGTTGTTTCCAGTGTGGGATATGAGCGCAAGAAAATTGTGCTTGGAAAAGAGACAAAGGATGATATTCTTATATCTCTCAAAGAAACTGCACACCAACTGAGAGGCGTAACCGTAACTGCCAAATCAAAGATTGAGGGATTGCCAGGCGGATATTCATTCACTCCGGGTGGGGCGGAAATGCTTCTTGAAGACGGATATGATTTGCTGAAGGTGACGCCCATGCTTGATGTGGATGGAAGAAATGTCAGTATAATAGGAAAAGGGGATGCGAAAATTTATATAAACGGCAAAGACCCTCACATGCCAGTAGGCATGGTGCTTAGTATGCTATGCACGGTGGAGCCAAAGAGCATAAAGCGTATAGACATTATGTATAACCCTGGGGCATCGCAAAGGGCTTCCGATCGGAAAGGCATAGTCAATGTGGTAATGAGCCGTCCTGACTACGGATGGATGGGGAATTCCTATTTGGGTGGTATCTTTGAAAACAAGCGGGTTTCTGAAAGTGCCGGAACTTATTTGGGATATGGGCACGGTCCCATCAAATTCTCCGCAGACATAACATTGGCTGACACTCGCGGTGTGAAGGAAAAAGAGTTGGTATATGATTACAATACCGATGCGATTAGCGTGCTGAATACCAACAAAACGAAAAGCAAGTCTTTCAGTGGCAGCATAAACATGAATGCCACGTATGAGCTTAACAGCAAGAATGATATAGGTCTGTCGGTGGAGACAAGCTTATCAGGGAGCACATCGACAGGCGAGACTTCAATTCTTGTGAAAAATGGCAAGGAAGCAACAGAGAACCGCGGAACGCAGACATCTGAATACAAAACGCCCACACGATTGCCGGGCTATTCGCTTTTGGCCTTTTATTCTTTGAAGACAGGAAAGTTAAGCACGCTTGAAGCAAACGTGTCGTATTCAAACAATAAAAGCAAGTCTACGGGTAATGTGGAAATACCTTCGGGCATGGGGATAGACAGTTGGCTCTCCTTGCCTTATGAAGAACTTGACCGAAGCGCAGTTCACGGATTTGGAGCGGAAGTGAAATACACCAAGATGTTTGCCAAGGGCGGTTATATAGGTTTTGGTGGAGCCTATGACATCTCGCATGTTGATGATGACGGGCGATACTCCGATTTGGTGGACGGCACCTATGTGGACAATGCCAAGCGCAGCAACAGGTTTGTGTACGACGAGAATGTTGCAGGGGCGTATGTTAATTACAGCCGACAGTGGACAAGTTTTTTCAGTTCCACAGTAGGACTGCGTGTGGAGCAGACCCATATACATGGCGACCAGCGTTCCACCGGCGAGACTTTCACGCGCGACTATCTGCAGTTCTTTCCGAATGTGTCGCTTAGCTTTAACACGCCCAACCAGAAACACATCTTCGGAATAGATTATTACCTGTTCGGATGGAGGCCGCGTTTCAGTCAGCTCAATCCGTTTAAGTATTGGACGTCACCAAACACGTATAGGGAGGGGAATCCTAATCTGAAGCCTGGCAAAGTTCATTCTTTGTCATTAACTTATAACTTTTTGCAATGGTATCAGGCTTCTATAAGTGGCTCAATCTTCCCAGACATAATAGGTTCTTATACAACGCAAGAAGATAACGGCATTTCCAAAACGGGGTACGGAGATTTGGGCAACGTGAAGACCGCTGGATTTAGTCTCAGTGCCTATCGCAGTTTTTGGGGTGGCAGGTATTATGTCAATGCAGTGGCAAGTGCTGGATACAGAAGAATGAAAGGAAAGGTGGAAAATGATTTTGTGAATCAGCACTATTTGAGTGTAGGGTATAGAGTGATTAATACCTTATTCCTGAACAAGGCGCGTGATTTCAGATTGTATTTGTTTTATGATTTTACGGGGAGGAGCCATGATATGGCCGAAACTCGCCCGGTGCAGCATCTTATAATCGCCAAAATCTCCAAGACATTCTCTTTCGGCGGAACCGTGGAGTTGGCGTTCAAAGGGCGGTTCCCGTGGAATGAAAAGAGTTTCTATGAAACGCCATCTTATTACTACCAGTCGCGCAGCTTGACGTCGCCTGCAAGAGTGGCGGTCACTTTCATGCAGAAGTTTGGCAAGAAGCGTGTGCGTGGTGCGGATAAACGGTCGAACAGCAAGTTCGATTCAAGAATGGCTGACTAGTAAGTGTTTCTGAGGCAGAAATATGTCTTTCTACAAAGGATGTCCTCAAAGAGGGCGAACAGTGACACAATAAATGTATTGTGAGAATGTTCGCCCTCTTCGAGGACGCCCGTTCCACTATCAGGGAGACCGCAGGTTCCCTTCGGTCACCAGCGGTTATGCACATTGGCCGTCTTCGACGACCTTGGGTTTGGTGGTTCTGTTTCTTTGGATTTCTCATAGTCACATTCACAATCTCTTTTACTGAAGGGGTGATTTCGCTTAACATCTTCATCGTTTCGTTGAATATAGTCTGTTATTGGTCGAATTGGCGGCAAATTTCTCCTGTTTGTTACATTTTAAAAATTTCTTTCCGGAAAACTTGTTTTAAAGGAATATAATATGTAAATTTGGACGTATAAAAACTGAATAGACACCGTCCTATATTTGGACCATTAATCAACATAACCTAATACGATATGAAGAAAATCAGTAAATATAACACAACTATACGAATAAGTTCTCAATATGGAATTTGTTATAATGCCGTATCCGATAAGTTTGTGCTTCTGAAATCGCAGGCTTACGATGAAATGTGCGACGGCAATATAGAAAATATAAAACAACAATATCCCGACCTTTATGAGCAACTAGATGCAGTGAGAGCCATTGTAGACTGTGACGTGGACGAGGTGCGTCAAGTGCACGATGTTATTCGTGCGAAAGACAATGACGACACTGTGTTTCATCTGCATGTAAATCCCACGGTTGATTGCAATTTCCGTTGTTGGTATTGCTATGAGAACCATGTGAAAGGCTCAAAGATGCAGCCGGAAATGGTGGCGCGTGTAAAGGTTCTTATGGAAAACATATTGTCAAGCCATGATCACTTGGAGTCATTTGTGCTTTCGTTCTTCGGCGGTGAACCTTTGATGTACTTTAATGTCGTTGCCCGCCCCTTGATAGAACATCTGTATGCATCGTGCCGGGAACATGAAGTGCGGCCGTATGTCAGTTTTACCACAAATGGTTATTTGCTGAACCGGCAAATGATAGATTTCTTCGACGAAAAGGAAGTGTCGTTTCAAATCACACTCGACGGCGACCGTCAGCGTCACGACAAAACGCGCTTTATGGCGACGGGGAAAGGTTCGTTCGACAAGATTGTCGCCAATATAAAGTTGTTGGCACAGCATGGGCATAATGTGATAATGCGCATAAACTACACTGCCGACAACATATCGTCTATGAGCAGTATCGTAGATGAATTCGCGGATTTGGAACAGCAGTACAGAAACCGGATAGCGGTGGATTTCCAGCGTGTTTGGCAAGACATTGACAAGGCGGCAGACGAAGATGCAGTAGACACCGAAGTCTATAACTGCATAAAGGATTTTCATGAGAACGGCTTTAAAGTGTCGTGTGCCAAGACAAGCAACAACGTGCAGAACACATGCTATGGCAGCATGCGCAATTATGCGCTTGTGAATTATAATGGCGATGTTTATCAATGCACCGCGCGTGATTTTAATAAAGCCAACCGCTATGGGTGGCTTACAGAAACAGGCAGTTTGGTGTATGAGAATGGCTTGAAAGAAAAGCGTGAGTCGGCGCGCTTCTCAAAGAAAGTGTGCCACGACTGTCGCATCGCTCCGGTTTGTGGCGGTGGCTGCGCGCAAAAGGCAATGGAATTTTATGACACAGCAGATTGCGTGTTTGGCTATACCGAAGAGGAAATACGCGATTTCGTTCTTGACAGGTTTGAATACAGTCTTTTGCTTGGAGAAATGAACGGCGACAAATGTATTTGTCGTTAATCAATAACAATCTAAACGTTTAATAAAAATGAAAAGGTTAACAAGAATCGAAGGATTCCTGAAGTCTTTAGAAGACAAGGGAATCATTACGGCTGAGATGCAGTCCGTGGTTTTCTCTCCTGATTTTGGAATGTTGGGAGGCGACAATATCGGCACCGCAGAGAAAAATTGCTCTAATAGAGGCAATGGTTGTAATGGCGTGAACACGTATTGTACGAATGTTGACAATTGTTCCAATGACGCTATAAATGGAACTTGCAAAAACACAAATTTGTTGTCGCCTGCATGCAGGCCAACTGGATCCAATCCGATAAAAGAGTGTGGAACAGGAGACCTTGGGAAAAATCTTTCTACCCAGTCGTGCGGAAAATAATGGGTGTTGGTAGATGATACACAGGCATTCTGTGTTAACTAAAGACATTGTGCAGTAATTCTTGATTTGTGAAACTCTTCCGCCTACAGTATTAAATATATTGTGGGCGGATTTAAACTAAATCTGTTATGGGGAAAATATTTCGGGCATTTGTGTTTCTGTTTGTTTGTAGCTTTATGCCGATGAGCGTTTTTGCTGACAATACAAATATAAAGGGGAAAATAGTAGATGGTGCAGGGAAACCGTTAGAGGGCGCAGTGGCTTCATTCCTTTCCTTGGCAGACAGCACGCTTGTTGCAAATGCTATAACAGACAGCATTGGTGTTTTTAATATTGCGATACCCGACAGTGTGGCTGACAACAGTATGATGGTTGTTTCCAGTGTGGGATATGAGCGCAAGACAATTGTGCTTGGAAAAGAGGCAAAGGATGACATTCTTGTTTCTCTCAAAGAAACGTCGCATCAGTTGAAAGGCATAACCGTAACTGCCAAATCAAAGATTGAGGGAATGCCTGGCGGGTATTCATTCACTCCGGGAGGGGCAGAGATGCTTCTTAAAGACGGTTATGACTTGTTGAAGGTGACCCCCATGCTTAATGTGAAAGGTAGAAGCATCAGCATAATAGGAAAAGGTGAAGCGAAAATATATATAAACGGCAAAGACCCTCACATGCCTGCCGAGATGGTGCTTGATATGCTCTGCACGGTGGAGCCAAAGAGCATTAAGCGTATAGACCTTATTTATAATCCGGGGGCATCGCAAAGAGCTTCCGATCAGAAAGGCATCGTAAACGTGGTAATGAGCCGTCCTGACTACGGGTGGAGGGGGTACTCCTATTTGGCCGGTATCTCGGAAAACAAGCGAGTGTCTGAAAAAGGCGGAACTTATTTAGGATATGGTCACGGCCCCTTCAAATTCTCCGCAGATATAACATTGGCTGACACTCGCGGTGTAACTGAAAGCGAAATGGGATATGATTACAAGGCCGATGCGATTAGCGTGCTGAATACCAGCAAAACGAAAAGCAAGTCTTTCAGTGGCAGCATAAACCTGAATGCCGTGTATGAGCTTAACCGCAAAAGTGATATAGGCTTGTCGGTTGCAACGAGTCTGTCCGGGAACACATCGACAGGCGAGACATCCATTCTTCTGAAAAATGGCAAGGAAGCAACGGAGAACAGAGGAACGCAGACATCTGAATACAAAACGCCCACACGGTTGCCAGGCTATTCGCTTTTGGCCTTTTATTCTTTGAAGACTGGAAAGTTAAGCACGCTTGAAGCAAACGTGTCGTATTCAAACAATAAAAGCAAGTCTACGGGTAATGTGGAAATACCTTCGGGCATGGGGATAGACAGTTGGCTCTCCTTGCCTTATGAAGAACTTGACCGAAGCGCAGTTCACGGATTTGGAGCGGAAGTGAAATACACCAAGATGTTTGCCAAGGGCGGTTATATAGGTTTTGGTGGAGCCTATGACATCTCGCATGTTGATGATGACGGGCGATACTCCGATTTGGTGGACGGCACCTATGTGGACAATGCCAAGCGCAGCAACAGGTTTGTGTACGACGAGAATGTTGCAGGGGCGTATGTTAATTACAGCCGACAGTGGACAAGTTTTTTCAGTTCCACAGTAGGACTGCGTGTGGAGCAGACCCATATACATGGCAACCAGCGTTCCACCGGCGAGATTTTCACGCACGACTATCTGAATTTTTTCCCGAATGTGTCGCTTAGCTTTAACACGCCCAATCAGGAACACATATTCGGAATAAATTATTCCATGTTCGGAACGAGGTCGCGTTTCAGTCGGCTCAATCCGTTTAAGTATTGGACATCTCCAAATACGTATAGGGAGGGAAATCCTAATCTGAAGCCGTGGAAAAATCATCTCTTGTCATTAAGCTACCGCTTTTTGCAGTGGTATGAGGCTACTATTCGCGCCTCAATTTCTCCGAACATGGTGACTACTTATACAACGCAAGATGGTAACGGCATTTCAAAAACGGGGTACGGCGATTTGGGCAAGTCGCGTGGTGCAGCACTCGCTCTTAGTGCCTACCGCAGTTTTTTTGGTGGCATGTATTATGTGGATGCAGTGGCAAGTTTCGGATTTAGCAGAAGAGAAGGACAGGTAGTGAATGACATAGTGAACCAGCGCAGTTGGGGAGGAGGGTGTAGTATAACAAATACCGTTTTCTTTAACAAGGCTCGTGATTTCAGCTTGACGTTGTTTTATGATTTTTCGGGGAGAAGACACGAAATGGCTGAAACACGTCCGGTGCAGCATATTTTAACCGCCACGATATCCAAGACATTCGCTTTCGGCGGAACCGTGGAGTTTGGTTACAGTGATCTGTTCCCATGGAAAGAAAAGAGTTTCTATGAAACGCCTTCTTATTACTATCAGTCGCGCAATTTGACATCGCCTACACAATTTACGGTCTGTTTCTCGCAGAAGTTTGGAAAGAAACGTGTGCGCGGAGCGGCTAAACGGTCGAACGTCAAGTTCAATTCGAGAATGGCCGATGACGGCAATAAATAAGTGCTGATGAGACGCATAAGGTCGTTCCAACAGTTGGAGCATTCTGATTGCGGAATAACATGCATCCGCATCGTGGCGCGTTACTACGGAAAGAAGGTGCCGCTGAAGACGCTGCGCGAATTGTGCGATGTGGGGCGCATGGGCATTTCCCTGCGCGACATTATGCAATGCACTCGCAAGTTGGGCTTCCGCTCCGAGGCAGTGAAGATACACCTCGCCGATGTGGAGCGCATGCCGCTGCCTGCAATTCTGTATTGGGATCAGCGGCATTATGTGGTGCTCTACAGGATAAGCCGGGGTGGCCGACTCTTTCACATCGCCGACCCGGCACGCGGCAAGGTGCGCTTGGGGCGCGACGACTTCATGCGCCACTGGCAGGCACACGACGGCAGCGGTATGGCGATAGTTATGGATCCTACCGACGCTTTCTTTGAAAAATCTTACCCGAAAGAGAGTGGGTGCGGCAAGGGATTGTGGCGCATGCTGAGGGGCGCGGTGGGCAGAAACAAAGCCGTGTTCGGCACGGTGCTTCTGCTCGCCACGTTTGGCATGGCTGCCGATGTGGTGACACCGGTGTTGTTTCAGCGCACTGTGGACGACGGCATCAACGGTAGAGACATCGGGTTGGTGTGGATGCTCGTGCTCGGACAGTTCTGCATGTTTGTGGGCAACTATGTGTCGGGCAGCATTGCCGACCTGCTGCTTACGAAAATGGGATTGCGCATGGGCGTGAGGATGATGGGCGAATATCTGCAAAAACTCATACGCCTGCCGGTGTCGTTTTTCGACCGCAAGGTGAGCGCCGACCTCATTCAAAAACTCGACGACCAAAACCGGCTGAAGAACTTTCTGCTCAACATGCCCGAAACGATATTCTTCACAACGGTCAATCTTGTAGTGTTTTCGGCGCTTCTCGTGTGGTATAGCCGAACGGTGTTCCTCATTTTCCTCATCGCCACATTGCTTTCTTTCGGATGGACAAGGCTGCACCTGCGCCGCCGCAAGTCGATAGACTACTCGTTGTTCTCCTACTCGGCAGAGAACCGGAACAATGTGTATGAACTGGTGAACGGAATGCAGGAGATAAAAATCAACAATGCGCAGCAAACGCGTGTGGCAGTGTGGAACGAGGTGCAGGCCAAGATAAACCGCCTTTCGATGAAATCGGCCTACCTTAATCTATCCATCGGGAGCGGCAATCTGTTCTTCTCGCGCATTAAAGACATCGCAATGACGGGAATATGCGCCACAATGGTGATTAAAGGCAGCCTGACGATAGGCGAGATGATGACCATAAGCTACATAGCAGGGCGGTTGTCGGGGGCTTTTTCCAACATTGTGAGCATGCCCGGCACGCTGCAAGACGCATCGATGTCGTATGAACGCCTCGACGAAGTGCTCAACAAACCCGAAGAAACAAGGGCGGAATGCATGGCAGCAAATGTCGCAGACGAAGACTTGCGCCTTGAAAATGTGTCGTTCAAGTATCCCGGTTCTTACTCGCCACTCGTAATAAAGAATTTCTCGGCCGTAGTTCCCCACGGCAAGACCACGGCGGTGGTGGGGGCGAGTGGCTGCGGCAAGACGACACTGATAAAACTGATGCTCGGCTTCTATGCGCCGCAGGTTGGCCGCGTAAGCATAGGCGATGCCAGTCTTTTGCGGATAGACAACGACGAATGGCTCCGGCATTGCGGCGTGGTGATGCAGAACGGCTACATATTCAGCGGCACAATATTGCAGAACATTGCCATTGCCGACGCTTCACCCGACATCGAAAAGGCGCGTGAGGCGGCAAGGGTGGCTTGCATCGACGATTTCTTCTCGTCGCTGCCAATGGGTTATCACACCAAACTCGGAGTGGCGGGGCTTGAACTCAGCGGCGGACAAAGGCAGAGACTGTTTATTGCGCGCGCCGTCTACAAGAACCCGCAAGTGCTGTTTCTTGACGAGGCAACATCGTCGCTCGATGCTGGCAACGAATCGTCGATAGTGGAAAACCTTGCCAACTACAACCAAGGGCGGACGGTGGTAGTGGCCGCACATAGGCTAAGTACGGTGCGCCGAGCCGACAACATTATATTTATGAGTCGTGGCGAACTGGTGGAGCAGGGTACGCACGACCAACTTGTGGCACGGCGCGGTGCTTATTATAAATTGGTGAAAGAACAACTTTGATTGTTTCCACTCGCAGCACGCTCGTGCTCCGGCCAATCTACACATGCTTTTCAGCCGCGATACGTGCTTGCTCCGGCTGCGTGCGAAGCTGCGCCACCGCCTCGTCAACGCAGCACTACGGCCAAATTGTCTTTCGGTTTATGTAAACGTAAGTTAAAATAACTTGTATTTCTATAATATGGACTTTTCTGTGCGCGGTTGCTTTTTTATATATTAGGTAGTTAGGGAAAAAATTTGTACCTTTGCAGCCCGAAACAGCTTTGTAATATGCTGTATAAGATAACTTCGACAAAAAACAATAAAATATATAAATTTAAAAAGTAAAATTATGCCTACTATTTCACAATTGGTAAGAAAAGGCAGAAAGGTGCTCGTAGACAAGAGCAAATCTCCGGCTTTGGATTCATGTCCTCAGCGTCGTGGAGTGTGCGTGCGTGTCTACACAACCACACCTAAGAAGCCTAATTCGGCAATGCGTAAGGTTGCCCGTGTTCGTCTGACAAACTCCAAGGAGGTTAACTCCTACATCCCCGGAGAAGGACACAACTTGCAGGAACACTCAATCGTGTTGGTTCGTGGCGGTCGTGTTAAGGACCTCCCCGGTGTGCGTTACCACATCGTTCGCGGAACACTCGATACAGCCGGTGTTGCCAACCGTACACAGCGCCGTTCAAAATACGGAGCAAAGCGTCCTAAGGCAAAGAAGTAATCAGCCAACGCTGATATAGGACGAAGTTATTTATCAAAACGTTTTGCTGGAGAATTGTTAAACGACAGGTTGAGTAAATGTCCGGGTGCGGACGTTGAAGAACATCAAGAGACAGCCCCAAGCAGACAGAATTTTTTCAAAACAAAATGAGAAAAGCAAAACCAAAGAAGCGCGTAATCCTGCCGGATCCCGTGTTCAACGACCAGAAAGTGTCGAAGTTTGTAAACCACTTGATGTATGACGGAAAGAAGAACACGTCATACGAGATTTTCTACAACGCCCTTGATACCGTTAAGGAGAAAATGGCCAAAGAGGAGAAACCCGCTCTCGAAATCTGGAAGCAGGCCCTCGACAACATCACTCCGCAGGTGGAGGTGAAGAGCCGCCGTATCGGTGGCGCCACATTCCAGGTGCCTACCGAGATTCGTCCCGAGCGCAAGGAGAGCATCTCGATGAAGAACCTCATCGCTTATGCACGCAAGCGCGGTGGAAAGACAATGGCCGACAAGCTCGCTGCCGAGATCATGGATGCCTACAACAACCAGGGTGGCGCATACAAGCGCAAGGAAGACATGCATCGCATGGCAGAGGCTAACCGCGCTTTCGCTCACTTCAGATTCTAATCTATTAAATAAGGTAAAAGGAAAATGGCAAATCGCGATTTACATTTGACTCGCAACATCGGTATCATGGCACACATCGACGCCGGTAAAACCACCACTTCTGAGCGTATTCTTTTCTACACCGGAAAGACACACAAGATTGGTGAGGTTCACGACGGTGCAGCAACCATGGACTGGATGGCACAGGAGCAGGAGCGTGGTATCACTATCACGTCGGCTGCCACCACATGTAACTGGAACTATCTCGGCAAGTCGTACAAGATTAACTTGATCGACACTCCGGGACACGTTGACTTTACCGCCGAGGTTGAGCGCTCACTGCGCGTGCTCGACGGAGCCGTTGCCACCTATTCTGCAGCCGACGGTGTTCAGCCCCAGTCGGAAACAGTGTGGCGCCAGGCCGACAAGTACAACGTTCCGCGCATCGGTTATGTGAACAAGATGGACCGCTCTGGCGCTGACTTCTTCGAGACAGTGCAGCAGATGAAGGACATCCTGGGCGCTAACCCCGTGGCTATCCAGATCCCTATCGGCGCTGAGGAGAACTTCAAGGGCGTCGTTGACCTCATCAAGATGAAGGCTATCCTTTGGCACGATGAGACAATGGGTGCAGAATACGATGTCGAGGAGATTCCCGCTGAGCTTCAGGACGAGGCTCAAGAGTGGCGTGACAAGCTCCTTGAGGCAGCCGCTGACTTCAGCGACGAGGTGATGGAGAAATACATGGAAGATCCTTCAACCATCACCGAGGAAGAGCTCCTCGCCGCTATCCGTCAGGGTTGCGTCAGCATGGAGTGCTGCCCAGTGCTTCTCGGTTCATCATACAAGAACAAGGGCGTTCAGCCTCTGCTCGACTACACCTGCGCATTCCTGCCCTCACCAGAGGACACTATCGCCATCAAGGGCACTAACCCTGAGACTGGCGAGGAGGAAGACCGCAAGCCTCTTGAGGAGGAGCCAACAGCTGCTCTCGCCTTCAAGATCGCTACCGATCCGTTCATGGGCCGTTTGGTGTACTTCCGCGTTTACTCAGGTTCTGTCAAGGCAGGTTCTTACGTCTACAACCCACGTTCCGGCAAGAAGGAGCGCATCAGCCGTCTGTTCCAGATGAACTCTCACCAGGAGATTCCTATGGATAGCATCGACGCTGGTGACATCGGCGCAGGCGTAGGTTTCAAGGATATCCGCACTGGTGACACTCTCTGCGACGAGCAGAAGCCTATCGTGCTCGAGTCTATGACCTTCCCTGACACCGTGATCTCAGTGGCTGTGGAGCCTAAGAGCCAGGCCGACGTTGCCAAGCTCGACAACGGTCTTGCCAAGCTTGCCGAGGAGGACCCTACATTCACAGTGCATACCGACGAGCAGAGCGGCCAGACCATTATCTCTGGTATGGGTGAGCTTCACCTCGACATCATCATCGACCGTCTGAAGCGTGAGTTCAAGGTTGAGTGCAACCAGGGCAAGCCCCAGGTTAACTACAAAGAGGCTATCACCAAGCCCGTTACACTCCGCGAGGTTTACAAGAAGCAGAGCGGTGGTCGCGGTAAGTTCGCCGACATCATCGTTACAATCAGCCCGAAGGATGCCGACTACAAGGAAGGCGACTTCCAGTTCGTCAACGAGGTTAAGGGTGGTAACATTCCTAAGGAATTCATCCCCTCGGTACAGAAGGGTTTCGAGAACGCCATGAAGAACGGTGTGCTCGGTGGCTATCCCATGACCGACCTCAAGGTTGTCCTCACCGACGGTTCGTTCCACCCGGTTGACTCCGACCAGCTCTCGTTCGAGCTCGCTGCCCTCAACGCCTACAAGAACGCTTGCCCGAAGGCAGGTCCCGTGCTCATGGAGCCTATCATGAAGGTAGAGGTTGTTACTCCCGAAGAGAACATGGGTGACGTTATCGGCGACTTGAACAAGCGCCGTGGTCAGGTTGAAGGCATGGAAGAGGCTCGCTCCGGCGCTCGTATCGTGAAGGCTATGGTGCCCCTGTCGGAAATGTTCGGTTATGTAACCGCTCTCCGTACAATCACCTCGGGCCGCGCAACAAGCTCAATGGAGTACGACCACCACTCACCGCTTTCAAGCTCAATCGCCAAGGCAGTGCTTGAGGAAGTGAAAGGCCGCGCCGACCTCGTGTAATAACCGCAATACACAAAGAAACAACTGAAGCAGGGAACACCGTTTAGCGAATGACTCTTAAGCGGTGTCCTGCTTCTCTTGAACTTTACAACAATCATATCACAAAAAATAAAATGAGTCAGAAAATCAGAATCAAGCTGAAGAGCTACGACCACAAGTTAGTAGACAAGTCAGCAGAGAAAATCGTGAAGGCTGTGAAGGCCACAGGCGCAATCGTCAGCGGTCCTATTCCATTGCCTACACACAAGCGCATCTACACCGTTAACCGTAGTACGTTCGTCAACAAGAAAGCCCGTGAGCAGTTCCAGCTCAGCGATTTCAAGCGTCTTATCGACATCTATAGCTCTACCGCTAAGACAGTGGATGCTCTCATGAAACTCGAGTTGCCCAGCGGCGTAGAAGTAGAAATCAAGGTTTAATACACATATTTAATATTAATTGAAATGCCAGGATTAATTGGAAGAAAAATCGGAATGACATCCGTTTTCAGTGCCGACGGCAAAAACGTGCCGTGCACTGTTATCGAAGCTGGTCCTTGTGTCGTAACCCAGGTTAAAACCGTAGAGAAAGACGGTTACAAGGCTGTTCAGCTCGGCTTCGGCGAAGCCAAAGAGAAGAACACCACAAAGCCTATGATGGGTTGCTTCAAGAAAGCAGGCACAACACCTAAGCAGCACTTGGCCGAGTTCAAGTTTGACGAGGAATACAACCTCGGCGACACCATCACCGTAGAACTGTTCAACGATGCAGAGTATGTTGACATCGTGGGCACATCTAAGGGAAAAGGTTTCCAGGGTGTCGTTAAGCGTCACGGATTCGGCGGCGTAGGCCAGAGCACACACGGTCAGGACGACCGCGCCCGCAAACCGGGATCTATCGGTGCCTGCTCTTACCCTGCAAAAGTGTTCAAGGGAATGCGCATGGGCGGCCAGATGGGCGGCGACCGCGTTACCACCCAGAATCTGAAAGTGTTAAAAGTAATTCCGGAGCACAACATCCTTATCGTTAAGGGTTCTGTTGCCGGATGCAAAGGTTCAACCGTATTAATCAAGAAATAATGGAAGTTAGCGTATTAAATATCAACGGTCAGGAGACCGGAAGAAAGGTTACGTTGAACGAAGCTATCTTCGGCATCGAGCCTAACGATCACGTCCTTTATCTCGACGTAAAGCAATATCTCGCTAACCAGCGTCAGGGTACGGCGAAATCTAAGGAAAGAAGCGAAGTGAGCGGTTCTACACGCAAGCTCGGACGCCAGAAGGGCGGCGGCGGTGCTCGCCGTGGTGACATCAACTCACCAGTGCTCGTTGGTGGTGGCCGTGTGTTCGGTCCGAAACCCCGTGACTATCGTTTCAAACTCAACAAGAAAGTTAAGCTTCTCGCACGCAAGTCGGCTCTGTCCTACAAAGCTCAGGAAAGCGCAATCGTAGTGGTTGAAGACTTCGCAATGGAGGCTCCCAAAACTAAAGATTTCGTAAATATTACTAAAAATCTGAAAGTTGAGGGCAAAAAGCTCCTTCTTCTTTTGCCGGAAGTAAATAAAAACGTATTTTTGTCGTCCCGTAACTTGCAGCGCACCGAAGTTATGACAGCTTCTGCCCTCAACGCTTACAAAGTGCTGAACGCAGACGTGCTCGTTGTGACCGAAAATTCGCTGAAAGCTATTGATGCGACCTTAACCAAATAAATAGGAGACAAAACAACATGGCATTTATAATAAAACCATTGGTCACAGAAAAAATGACCAAGCTCACAGAAAAGTCTTCTGTAGAAAAGTCCTACAAGATTAAGGGCGAGACACGCACCAAAAAGGCAGAGGCCAAGTTCGGCTTCATCGTTAAGCCTGAGGCAAACAAGCTCGAAATCAAGAAGGAAGTTGAGGGTAAGTACAATGTGACGGTTATCGACGTGAACACAATGCGTTATGCTGGCAAGCGTCAGAGCCGCTACACACGCAAAGGCCTCGTGAGAGGTCAGAAGAATGCGTTCAAGAAAGCAATCGTCACCTTGAAGGAAGGCGATACAATCGATTTTTACAGCAATATCTAAAATAAAAAATGGCAGTACGTAAATTGAAACCGGTTACACCGGGACAAAGACACAAGGTTATTGGCACGTTCGAGGAGATTACTGCATCCGTGCCAGAGAAGTCTCTCGTTTTCGGTAAACGCTCTACCGGTGGTCGAAACAACACCGGAAAAATGACTGTCCGCTATCGTGGTGGTGGTCACAAGAGAAAGTATCGTCTGATCGACTTTAAGCGAGAGAAAGATGGTGTTCCAGCTGTAGTCAAGACAATCGAGTACGATCCGAACCGCTCGGCTCGTATCGCATTGTTGTATTATGCTGATGGCGAAAAACGCTACATTATTGCTCCCAATGGACTGGAGGTAGGCGCTGAACTGATGTCTGGTGCAGATGCTGCACCAGAAATCGGAAACGCTCTTCCCTTGGCAAACATTCCTGTCGGTACCGTGATCCACAACATTGAGTTGCGTCCGGGACAGGGTGCCTTGCTCGTTCGTTCGGCTGGTAATTTTGCTCAATTGACTTCTCGTGAAGGCAGTTATTGTGTGATTAAGCTCCCTTCTGGCGAAACTCGTCAGATTCTGAGTGCTTGTAAAGCAACTGTAGGTAGTGTAGGCAATTCTGACCACGCACTCGAGCAGTCCGGTAAGGCCGGTCGCTCTCGCTGGTTGGGACGTCGTCCTCACAACCGCGGTGTCGTAATGAACCCTGTAGATCACCCAATGGGTGGTGGTGAAGGACGTCAGTCCGGAGGTCATCCCCGCTCTCGTAAGGGCTTGTATGCAAAGGGTCTCAAGACACGCGCACCGAAGAAGCTTTCCAACAAGTATATCATCGAAAGAGCTAATAAAAAATAATACAAGAGTAAATTATGAGTCGTTCACTAAAAAAAGGTCCATATATCAACGTGTCGCTTGAGAAGAAAATTCTCGCCATGAACGAAAGCGGCAAGAAGACTGTTGTAAAGACTTGGGCCAGAGCATCAATGATCTCACCCGATTTCGTGGGACACACTGTTGCAGTTCATAACGGAAACAAATTTATCCCTGTTTACGTAACCGAGAACATGGTAGGTCACAAGCTCGGCGAATTCGCGCCGACACGTCGATTCGGAGGCCATGCCGGAAACAGAAAGTAAAAGGGTTAAAAACCATTTAAAACAAGAAACAAATAATGGGAGCAAGAAAACATATATCGGCTGAAAAAAGAAAAGAAGCCCGTAAGAATTTGTACTTCGCAAAGCTCAAGGGTGTTCCTTCTTCACCACGCAAAATGCGCTATGTTGTTGACATGGTGCGTGGCATGGAGGTGAACCGCGCCCTCGGAGTACTCCGATTCTCCAAGAAGCAGGCTGCTGCTGACGTTGAGAAACTGTTGCGCTCGGCTATCGCTAACTGGGAAGCTAAAAACGACCGCAAGGCAGAAGACGGCGAACTCTACATCTCTAAAGTGTTCGTTGACGAAGGCGTGACAATGAAGCGCATGAGACCGGCACCGCAGGGACGTGGCTACCGCATCCGCAAGCGTAGCAACCACGTTACACTGTTTGTTGATTCCAAAACTAATGACGAAAAATAATAAGTAGAATGGGACAGAAAGTTAATCCAATAAGCAACCGCCTCGGCATCATCCGCGGCTGGGACTCAAATTGGTTCGGTGGCAAGAGCTTCGGAGACAACCTCGTAGAGGACAGGAAAATCCGCAAGTATCTCAACAAGCGTCTGGAGAAAGCCAGCGTCTCGAGAATCGTCATCGAGCGTACTTTGAAACTCATCACTATCACAATCTGCACAGCCCGTCCGGGCATCGTCATTGGCAAAGGTGGTCAGGATGTAGACAAACTCAAGGAAGAGTTGAAGAAACTTTACAAGAAGGACATCCAAATCAACATCTACGAGGTAAAGAAGCCTGAACTCGACGCAACAATCGTGGGCAACAACATCGCCCGCCAGGTTGAAGGCAAAATCGCTTACCGTCGCGCCATAAAGATGGCTATCCAAAACACAATGCGCGCTGGCGCAGAAGGCGTGAAAATCCAAATCACCGGCCGTCTGAACGGAGCCGAAATGGCACGCAAGGAAATGTACAAAGAGGGACGTACCCCGCTGCACACTTTCCGCGCAGATATCGATTACTGCCAGGCAGAGGCTCTCACAAAGGTAGGACTTCTGGGCATCAAGGTATGGATTTGCCGTGGCGAGGTTTACGGAGACTGCGACTTGACACCTAATTTCGCTCAGGAAAAGCAGAACGGTGGTTCAAGCAACGGACGCGGCAACCGCGGTAACCGCAAGAGAAACAATAACCGCTAAAACCAGTAGATTATCATGTTACAGCCAAAAAGAGTAAAATATAGAAGACCGCAAGACGGACGCGGTAACAAAGGCAACGCCCACAGAGGCACACAATTGGCTTTCGGGTCGTTCGGCATCAAGACACTTGAGGCAAAATGGATCGACAGCCGTCAGATAGAGGCCGCTCGTGTGGCCGTAAACCGCTACATGCAGCGCGAAGGACAGGTTTGGATCCGTATATTCCCGGACAAACCAATCACACGCAAGCCTGCTGACGTGCGTATGGGTAAAGGAAAGGGAGATCCCGCAGGATGGGTGGCTCCCGTGACACCGGGACGTGTCCTCTTCGAGGTTGAAGGCGTAAGCTTCGACATCGCAAAGGAAGCCCTCCGCCTCGCAGCCCAGAAACTGCCTGTAAAGACAAAGTTTGTTGTAAGACGTGACTACGATAAAAACGCTTAAGCTATGAAGAGTAAAGAAGTAAGAGAAATGGATGCCAAGACATTGGCAGAGACCTTGGAGAACCTCACGGCTAAACTTGACCAACTCAAGCTCAACCACGCAGTTACTCCTCTTGAAAATCCATCACAGATAAAGGCTGTTCGTCGTGACATCGCACGTCTGAAGACTGAAATCCGCCAGAGAGAACTTAACAAATAACAATGGTCCAGATGGAAACAAGAAATTTAAGAAAAACAAGACAGGGTGTCGTTATTAGCAACAAAATGGATAAAACCATTGTTATCGCAGCTAAGTTCAAGGAAATGCACCCTATTTACGGTAAGTTCGTCCAGAAGACAAAGAAATACCACGCTCACGACGAGAAGAACGAAGCCAACATGGGCGACACCGTCCTCATCATGGAAACCCGTCCTTTGAGCAAGACCAAGAGATGGAGATTAGTTCAAATAATTGAAAAAGCTAAGTAATTATGATACAAGCAGAATCAAGACTTACAGTATGTGACAACAGCGGCGCGCGCGAAGCTCTCTGCATCCGCGTACTCGGTGGTACCGGACGCCGTTATGCAAGTGTTGGTGACGTTATTGTCGTAGCTGTCAAGAACGTTATCCCGTCAAGTGATTTGAAGAAGGGTGCGGTATCTAAAGCTTTGATCGTTCGCACTAAGAAGGAAATACGTCGTGCTGACGGTTCCTATATCCGTTTCGACGACAACGCGTGCGTCCTGCTCAACAACGCCGGCGAACTCCGCGGCAGCCGTATCTTCGGCCCCGTTGCCCGTGAGCTGCGTGCAGTGAATATGAAGGTCGTTTCTTTGGCACCTGAGGTTCTTTAATGTTTAAAAACGCAATCAAGTAATGAGTAAATTACATATCAAGAAAAATGATACAGTCGTTGTCCTTGCCGGTGAGGATAAGGGCAAGACTGGCAAGGTGCTCAAGGTGTTGGTAGAGAAGAACCGCGCCATCGTTGAAGGTTTGAACATCGTTTCGAAGAGCACAAAGCCTTCTGCCAAGAATCCTCAAGGAGGCATCGTAAAGCAGGAAGCTCCGATACACATCTCTAACCTGAGCCTTATCGACCCGAAGAGTGGCAAGGCTACTCGCATCGCCATCAAGGTCGGTGACGACGGCAAGAAAGTACGCATCGCTAAAAAATCTGGGGAGGAAATCAAATAATGGATACAGCACAGTTAAAGAAAGTATATGCTGAGAGCATCGCTCCGGCACTTCAGAAGCAGTTCAACTATTCTTCTGCAATGCAGATTCCGGTGCTGAAGAAAATCGTCATCAACCAGGGACTCGGTGACGCTACTCAGGACAAGAAAATCATCGACGTGGCCATCAACGAGATTTCCACCATCGCAGGTCAGAAGGCTGTGGCAACTTACTCTAAGAAGGACATTGCCAACTTCAAGCTTCGCAAGAAGATGCCTATCGGTGTTATGGTGACACTGCGCCGCGAGCGTATGTACGAGTTCCTCGAGAAACTCGTGCGCATCGCTCTTCCTCGTATCCGCGACTTCAAGGGCATCGAGAGCAAGTTCGACGGACGTGGCAATTATACCCTCGGTATTCAGGAGCAAATCATATTCCCTGAAATCAACATCGACCAGATCGACCGCATCCAGGGTATGAACATCACTTTCGTTACCTCGGCTACAACCGACGAAGAGGGTTACGCTCTCCTCAAGGCTTTCGGCCTTCCTTTTAAAAACGCTAAAAACGATTAAGCAATATGGCAAAAGAATCAATGATCGCCCGCGAGGTGAAGCGAGCTAAACTTGTGGCTCGCTATGCTGAGAAACGTGCCGCACTGAAGAAAATCATCGCTACAAGCGAGGATCCTTCAGAGGCTTACGAGGCAGCCCGCAAACTGCAGTCAATCCCCAAGAATGCCAACCCTATCCGTCTGCACAACCGTTGCAAGATAACAGGCCGTCCGAAAGGATATATCCGCCAGTTCGGTCTGTCGCGTATTCAGTTCCGCGAGATGGCTTCGGCAGGTTTGATACCGGGCGTAAAGAAAGCAAGCTGGTAAACATCTTTTAATATTGTCGGGGAAGTCCCGATTAATTAAATCTTTATATATAATGACAGATCCAATAGCAGATTTTCTGACAAGACTCAGAAACGCAATCATGGCACATCATCGTGTCGTCGAGATTCCTGCGTCTAACTTGAAGAAAGAGATTACAAAGATCCTCTTCGAGAAGGGCTACATCCTGAACTACAAGTTCGTTGAAGATGGCCCTCAGGGTACAATCAAGGTCGCCTTGAAATACGACCCTGCAACAAAGACAAACGCAATCAAGTCTTTGAAGCGCATTTCCACTCCCGGTCTTCGAAAATACACCGGTTACAAGGATATGCCGAGAGTTATTAACGGATTGGGTATCGCAATTTTGTCCACATCCAAAGGTGTCATGACCGACAAGGAAGCTTCCGCTCTCAAAATAGGCGGTGAGGTTCTTTGCTATGTTTATTAATTGGAGGATTGAATATGTCAAGAATAGGAAAATTACCAATTAGTATTCCCGCAGGCGTGACAGTCACCCTGAACAATGGTGTGGTAAATGTAAAAGGCCCGAAGGGCGAACTCTCACAGAAGGTTGACCCTTCTATCATCGTTAAGGTAGAAGACGGACATGTAACTTTCGAGGTTGACGAGAACAGCCCCGTTAACTACAAGCAGAAATCAGCATTCCACGGTCTCTACCGCTCGCTCGTTAACAACATGGTTGTAGGCGTAAGCGAAGGCTACAAGAAAGTAATGGAGCTTGTCGGTGTCGGTTATCGTGTGTCAAACCAGGGCAACGTCATCGAGTTCTCTCTCGGTTACACTCACCCCATCTTCCTTGAACTCCCCGCAGAGGTAAAGGTTGAGACAAAGAGTGAGAGAAACCAGAACCCCCTCTTGACTTTGGAGTCTTGCGACAAGCAGCTTCTCGGTCTCATATGTGCAAAAATTCGTTCTTTCCGTATGCCTGAACCCTACAAAGGAAAAGGTATATTGTTCCAAGGCGAAGTCATCCGCAGGAAGTCTGGTAAGTCAGCTTCAGCTAAGTAACATTCTTAAATTTACGACTATGACAACAAAGAAAGTAGAAAGACGAATCAAAATCAAATATAGAGTTCGTAAGCGCATCAGCGGAACCGCAGAACGTCCCCGTCTGAGCGTATTCCGCAGCAACAAGCAAATCTACGCACAGGTCATCAACGACTTGAACGGAACAACTTTGGCTTCTGCTTCATCTCTCGGCCTTGAAAAAATGCCGAAGATTGAGCAGGCTGCAAAGGTAGGCGAGCTCGTGGCCGCAAATGCACAGGCTGCCGGTGTTACGACAGTTGTTTTCGACCGTAACGGTTATCTTTACCACGGACGTGTGAAGGAGCTTGCTGATGCAGCTCGTAAGGGAGGTCTCAAATTCTAAAACGATTATGGCAATGAATAAAGTAAAAGTAAACAGTGACGTTGAGTTGAAAGACCGCTTGGTGGCTATCAACCGTGTTACAAAGGTAACAAAAGGTGGCCGCACCTTTACATTCGCTGCTATTGTCGTTGTAGGTGACGGCAAGGGCGTTATCGGTTATGGCCTCGGCAAAGCCGGAGAGGTTACAGCTGCCATCGCTAAGGGCGTTGAAGCTGCAAAGAAAAACCTCGTAAAGGTTCCGGTGCTGAAGGGCACTATACCTCATGAGGTTGAAGCCCGTTTCGGTGGTGCTCATGTGTTTATGCGTCCGGCTGCTGCCGGTACCGGTCTCGTGGCTGGAGGTGCTATGCGTGCCGTTCTCGACAGCGTGGGCATCAAGGACATCCTGGCAAAGTCGAAGGGTTCTTCTAACCCCCACAACCTTGTAAAGGCTACTATCGAGGCTCTTACTCAGATACGTGACGCATATACCGTGGCAGGCGTTCGCGGCATAAGCATGGACAAAGTGTTTAACGGATAAAGGAGAATGACAATGGCAACAATTAAAGTACAGCAAGTAAAGAGCAAAATCGGTGCTCCCAAGGATCAGAAAAGCACATTGATGGCTTTGGGACTTCGCAAAATCTCTCAGGTTGTTGAAGTTGAAGATACTCCCAGCATCCGCGGAATGATTCGCAAGGTTCATCATCTGGTGAACGTAGTTGAATAATAAACCTTTAAACAGAACGAATTATGAAATTAAATAATTTAAAACCTGCCGAGGGTTCTACACAATCGCGTCGTCGTATTGGCCGTGGTCCCGGTTCGGGACTTGGCGGTACTTCAACACGCGGTCACAAGGGAGCCAAGGCTCGTTCAGGTTACAAGAGAAAGATCGGATTTGAAGGTGGTCAGATGCCTTTGCAGCGCCGTGTTCCGAAGGCTGGTTTCAAGAACATCAACCATAAGGAGTATTTCGCTGTCAACCTCTCTACTCTGCAGAAGCTTGCTGAGGAGAAGAACCTCACCAAGATTGGCATAGAGGAGCTCAAGGCCGCACACCTCACTAACGGCAAGGAACTTGTCAAGGTTCTCGGCAACGGTGAACTCAAGGCAAAAGTTGACGTTGAGGCAAACGCTTTCTCGAAAAAAGCTGAGGAGGCAATCAAGGCAGTTGGAGGTAACACAACTATAATCTAAGTAGATGAAAAAGTTTATTGAGACACTGAAGAACTGTTGGAGAATTGAGGATTTGCGCCAGCGACTCCTCATTACTCTCTTGTTTACGGCAATTTACCGTTTTGGCTCGTTTGTGGTGCTTCCCGGCATTAACCCGAGCATGTTGGATAAACTCCAGTCGCAAACATCTGGCGGACTTATGTCTCTGCTCGACATGTTCTCTGGTGGTGCATTTTCCAATGCGTCAATTTTTGCACTTGGAATCATGCCTTACATCTCCGCCTCTATCGTTATGCAGCTTCTGGCTGTGGCAGTGCCCTATTTCCAGAAGATGCAGCGTGAGGGAGAGAGCGGACGCAAGAAGATAAACTGGTACACTAGAATACTTACAGTGTTCATTCTTTTGCTCCAGGCTCCTTCTTATCTGCTCAACCTTAAAGCTCAGGCAAGTCAAGCACTTGCCTCGGGCATTTCATGGCCGGTGTTCATGATACCCGCCACAATCATACTTGCCGCTGGCAGTATGTTCATTCTGTGGCTTGGTGAAAGAATAACCGACAAGGGTGTCGGAAATGGAATCTCAATGATAATCATGATAGGTATCGTGGCCCGTCTTCCGCAAGCATTCGTGCAGGAGGTGGGTTCACGTTTCACCGCAATCACAAGTGGTGGACTCGTGATGTTCATCGTCGAGATATTGATTCTTTATGCAGTCGTATGTGCCTCAATTCTGCTGGTACAGGGTACTCGCAAAATACCCGTTCAATATGCAAAGCGTCTTGTCGGGAACAAGCAGTATGGCGGTGCCCGCCAGTATATACCTCTGAAGCTATTTGCTGCTAACGTGATGCCTATTATCTTTGCACAGGCTCTTATGTTCATCCCGCTTGCCTTCGTGCGTTACAATAGCGACGGTGGCTCGTCATGGACAACTGCCCTTATGGACAACCGTAGCTTGGCTTACAACATCATTTATGTGATTCTGATTATAGCTTTCACGTATTTCTATACGGCAATCACGATGAATCCCACTCAGATGGCCGAGGATATGAAGCGCAACAACGGCTTCATTCCGGGAATCAAACCGGGCAAGGACACTGCCGATTACATCGAGACAGTGATGTCGCGCATCACTCTCCCTGGTTCGCTCTTCATTGCTTTCATAGCAATCATGCCGGCTTTGGCAGGTCTTCTGAATGTGCAGCAGGCATTCTCGCAGTTCTTTGGAGGTACGTCACTTTTGATTCTTGTCGGTGTTGTCATCGACACACTTCAGCAGATTGAGAGTCATCTCTTGATGCGTCATTACGACGGATTGCTAAATTCGGGACGTACCCGTAATGCTGGTACAGTTTCGGCATATTGATTTGATCTGTAAGAAATGAATATATTTCTTAAGACCGAGGATGAAATCGAGCTGATGCGCAAGGCCAACCAACTTGTTGGAGCAACCTTAGCGGAATTGGCAAAACATATTAAACCAGGCGTAACGACTCTCCAATTGGACCAGGTTGCAGAGGAATTCATACGTGACAACGGAGCAATTCCAACGTTTAAAAACTTTCCTAATCCTTTTGGCGAGCCGTTTCCTGCAAGTATCTGCACTTCTGTAAACGATGTCGTAGTGCATGGAATACCTGACAAAAAGACAGTTTTGCGCGATGGAGATATAATCTCAATCGATTGTGGCACACTTCTTGCTGGATATAACGGCGACAGTTGCTACACCTTTTCTGTCGGAGAAATAAGCGAAGAAATCAAAAATTTGCTTAGAACGACGAAAAAATCCCTCTATCAGGGAATTGAAAAGGCTGTTGCAGGAAACCATGTAGGTGACATCGGTGATGCTGTGCAGACTTGTTGTGAAAATGAGGGCTATGGTGTAGTTCGTGAGCTCACTGGTCATGGAATAGGCAAGGAAATGCATGAAGACCCACAGATACCCAATTACGGGAGTCGTGGAAATGGCGTTATGCTCAAAGCCGGCATGTGTATAGCCATAGAACCAATGATAACCCTTGGCGACAGAAAAGTCTGGCTAATGCCCGACCGGTGGGGAATATCCACCCGCGACGGAAAGCCTGCAGCTCATTTTGAGCATACTATTGCAATACGCCGTGGCAAGGCTGAGATTTTGTCAACGTTTGAAGAAATAGAACATTTAGAAAGAGAAAAGGAAATTTATGGCTAAACAATCCGCTATCGAACAGGACGGGACAATAATTGAGTCGTTGTCTAACGCCATGTTCAGAGTTGAGCTTGAGAACGGCGTGCAGATTATCGCGCACATTTCAGGCAAGATGCGAATGCATTACATTAAAATTCTTCCCGGCGACAAAGTAAAGGTCGAGATGAGTCCGTATGATTTGACGAAGGGCAGAATCGTTTTCAGATACAAATAACCATCAACGATATGAAAACAAGAGCATCATTAAAGAAACGTACACCCGACTGCAAGATCGTTCGTCGTAAGGGTCGTCTGTTCGTTATCAACAAGAAGAACCCTAAGTTCAAACTGCGTCAGGGTTAAAAAGACATTGGGCGACGGTCGCGTGAATTTGCGAAAATCACAGTCCGAGCCTTACAATAATCATTATTAATTAATCAATTTTTTTTATTTAACAAATGGCAATAAGAATTGTTGGAGTAGATTTGCCCCAGAACAAGCGTGGCGAAATCGCATTGACCTATATCTATGGTATCGGTCGAAGTAGTTCAGCAAAGATATTGGATAAGGCAGGTGTGAGCCGTGACTTGAAAGTCAGCGAGTGGTCTGACGATCAGGCAGCCAAGATCCGTGAAATTATCAGCGCTGAATTCAAAGTTGAAGGTGATCTCCGTTC
>CAVKCP010000026.1:0-25057 GCA_963654815.1 Lachnospiraceae bacterium
TTTAGTCGGTTTTGCCGGCTTCTTTGAAGGAGCATAGCGGGCTATGTGACTGAAAGATAGTGCAAGCCGAATGCAATGAAGCTTGCTTCAATTGCTGAGGCGCGGCCTATCTTATGTAAAAGAAGTCACAAAAATGGCAAAAAGACAGGGTGAGCCAAACTAAACAACGGATATTTACACACTCAACAAACTTGCTCAAGTTATTTTTTGAACATTACTTAATTCTATTTCAACGCCTGCTCCGCCGCAATCGGCTCCCATGGGCGGATTTATCTTGGTAATGGCCAGACGCAGTGCCGTTATGGCAGGGAAACGATCGAAGAGCCTATGGGCCACGCGCCCGGCCACATGTTCGATGAGTTGCGAAGGCACACCCATTTCTTCGTTTATAGTCTGACACATCTCGGCATAATTCAGGGTGTCGGCCACATCGTCGGTGTCCATGGCACGCGAGATATCATATTCGGCACTCACGTCCACCACATAGTCGTTGCCCACGACACGTTCCTGCGGCAACACACCATGAAAGGCATGCACACGCAGCGAGCGTATGTATATTTTGCTTCGTGTTATCTTCATTGTTATTACATTATTATATATGTAGGGACAGAGCCTGCCGTTTGCCGCAGCAAAAGTATGCAACGGCAAACGGCACGTTTGTCATGCTGCAATCATCCGCAACGCGATGCGCCGCAGTTCTTGCATATCAGGCATCCTTCCTGATAGACAAGTGTCTCATGTCCGCACACCGGGCACACCTGTCCTTTGGCTTCTGTTCCGTCAACCACATATTTTTTGAGCGCGCGTTCAACGCCGTTTTTCCATGTGTTTATGCTTTCGCTCTTCAGTTGCAGCGACCCAACGAGCTTTATAACGTGCTCTATTGGCATGCGGTAGCGCAACACTCCCGATATGAGTTTGGCATAGTTCCAGTATTCGGGGTTGAACTTTTCACTCAGTCCCTCGACGGTGGTCTTGTAGCCGCGTTTGTTTTCAAACTGGAAATCGTAGCGGTGCGTGCCGTCGTTGTTGGTCTGCTTTATGATGCGACCCTTCGTAACGGTCTTGGGCAACACTATTCCCTCCTCGTCGTCCTGCAAACCGGTGAATATTTCATAGGGATAACCGTCGAGAAGCCCCACAAAGGCCACCCACTTTTCCTTGTTGTTTTGGAAGCGCACCACATCGCATTCAAGTTCTTTGGGGCGCACTTCGGTAACGGTGAAATGCGGCATCGGTGCAGTTTTTTCCTTTACCTGAGCATTTTCCTTCTTGCCTTTTTTGTCTTTTTTCGACACCGACACCATCACACCCGACCGGCTTCCGTCACGATATATGGTGCATCCCTTGCATCCCGAACGCCATGCCTCGACATAAAGTCGGTTCACGAGATCCTCATCGACATTGTTGGGCAGATTCACAGTAACGCTTATCGAGTGGTCTACCCATTTCTGTATGGCACCCTGCATTCTTACTTTCATAAGCCAGTCAACGTCGTTGGCCGTTGCCTTGTAATACGGCGAGCGTGCCACTAGGTTGTCAATCTCTTCCTGCGTGTATTTCTTCTCGGTGTCGATGCCGTTTACGCGCATCCACTCCAAGAACTTTTTGTGATAAACAATATATTCCTCATAAGAGTCGCCCACCTCGTCGACGAAATCAACGTGCACGTCGGCATCGTTGGGGTTTACTTTGCGGCGACGCTTGTAAACCGGCATAAACACGGGTTCTATGCCGCTTGTGGTTTGCGTCATAAGACTTGTCGTGCCGGTAGGTGCTATGGTCAGACACGCTATGTTGCGCCGTCCGTAGCGCACCATGTCGGCATAGAGGACGGGGTCGGCCTCCTTTATGCGCAGCACGAACGGATTTTGCGCCTCACGTTCAGCACTGAACACGTCAAACGCGCCGCGTTCCTGTGCCATTGTCACCGAACTGCGGTAGGCCGAGAGTGCAAGCGTGCGGTGAACCTCCACGCTGAAATCGGTGGCCTCCTGCGTTCCGTAGCGCAATCCCATTGCCGCTATCATGTCGCCCTCGGCAGTTATGCCCACGCCGGTGCGCCGTCCCTTCGAGCTCTTGTCCTTTATTTTCTCCCACAGACGACGCTCGGCCTCTTTCACCTCGTCGCTTTGCGGGTCGGATGCAATCTTGTTGAGTATCAAGTCGATTTTCTCGAGTTCCAAATCCACGATGTCGTCCATTATGCGCTGCGCTATGGCCACGTGTTTCTTGAACTTATCGAAGTCGAAACGCGCATCTTTGGTAAACGGATTTACTACATAAGAATAGAGGTTTACCGACAGAAGGCGACACGAATCGTAAGGACACAGAGGTATCTCGCCGCACGGGTTGGTGGAAACGGTGCGGAAACCGAGGTCGGCATAACAGTCGGGAATGCTCTCGCGGAGTATGGTGTCCCAGAAAAGCACTCCGGGCTCGGCACTTTTCCAAGCATTGTGCACTATCTTGCGCCATAATTGCCGTGCCGACACCTGCTTTCTCACCATCGGGTTGTCGCCCGCTATCGGAAACTGTTGCGTGTATGGTTTGTCATCTATGGCGGCCTGCATGAATTCGTCGTCAATCTTCACCGACACGTTTGCACCGGTTACTTTGCCCTCGGTCATCTTGGCATCGATGAAAGCCTCGCTGTCGGGATGCTTTATGCTCACCGAGAGCATGAGCGCGCCACGCCTTCCGTCTTGTGCCACCTCGCGTGTGGAGTTGCTGAAACGCTCCATAAACGGCACAAGACCGGTTGAAGTGAGTGCCGAATTGTTCACCGGCGTGCCTTTCGGGCGCAACTGCGAGAGGTCGTGGCCCACGCCTCCGCGCCGCTTCATGAGCTGCACCTGCTCCTCGTCTATGCGCATTATCGCCCCGTAGGAGTCGGCATCGCCATCGAGCCCTATCACAAAACAGTTGCTCAACGAGGCCACCTGATGGTCGTTGCCAATGCCTGTCATCGGACTTCCGGCAGGAATGATATAGCGGAAATGGTCGAGCAAATCGAATATTTCCTGCTCGCTGAGCGGGTTCTTGTAGTTGCGCTCCACACGGGCCACCTCACGCGCAATGCGGCGGTGCATCTGTTCGGGCGAACATTCATAAATGTTTCCAAACCCGTCTTTCATGGCATACTTGCTCACCCACACTCGGGCTGCCAGTTCGTCACCGCCGAAATATTTAAGCGTGGCCTGATAGGCCTCGTCATAAGAATAGGTCTTCAAATTTTCCATTTTGCTTTCTTGATTTCTTTTTCCATGCAAGAGACAGGGGCTGCAAAAGCTGTCGGCCACATGCCACATGCTTGCATGTTCTTCCAACTGCAAAGCTACAACAATAATTCCACATATATGAAACATTCGGGCGATATTTGGCAAAAACGAAGTGGCGATGTTTTCCGTTTGGTATAATTTCATTACCTTTGTCAAACATAAATGTTATCCGAAAATGAAAACAATCAACACTCGAAGAAGCATACGCAAATATGCGCAGCGCGATGTGCCTGCCGACCTGCTCCGCCGCCTCATAGCCGAGGCCGCACGCACGCAGACAATGGGCAACCTGCAGCTATACAGCGTCGTGGTGACACGCGATACCGACATGAAACACCGCCTTGCACCGGCCCATTTCAACCAGCCAATGGTTGAAGGCGCGCCCGTGGTGCTCACCTTCTGCGCCGACACACGCCGCACAACGGCATGGGCCGACAACCGCGAGGCCACTCCGGGGTTCGGCAATTTCCTATCGTTCATCAATGCGGCAACCGATGCCCTGCTGTTCTGCCAGACATTCTGCAACCTTGCCGAAGACGAAGGACTGGGCTGCTGCTTTCTCGGGACAACCGTGTATATGCCACAAACCATTATCGACGTGCTGCAACTGCCTCACCTTGTGATGCCCGTGGCCACGATAACACTGGGATGGCCCGACGAGAACCCACCGCTCACCGACCGCCTGCCCATTGATGCCATAATGCACGAAGAGACTTACCGCGACTATACGCCTGAGCTCATCGACGAGTTTTATGCAGCTAAGGAGAATCTTGAAGAGAACCGCCACTTTGTAGAAGAGAACGGCAAAAAAACTCTGGCACAAGTGTTTACCGATTGCCGCTACACACGCAAGGACAACGAAGCCATGTCTGCAACGATGCTCGCAGCACTCCGGCAGCAGGGATTTTTAGACTGACCACGCCCATGCACAAACGCCACAACACCACTGTCACAACCACGACGACAAGTGCAGAAGCCCGGGTGGCAGCCGCGCTTTTCGTTTTCGTGTTTGCAGTGATGCTCATTGCATCGAAAGACTCCTATCTGCACGACATCTACCATCACTACGACTCGGCGTGGTTTTTTATGTGCGGCAAGGCATGGATGAACGGCCTCACGCCATACGTCGATTTTTCTGACAGCAAGGGGCCGCTACTGTGGCTCATCTACGGGGTGGGCTATCTCATCTCGCCACGCAATTATGTGGGCGTGTTCTGGATCTCGTGCTTGGCATGGACGGCCACACTATGGCTTTCATACCGTTCGGCTTTCATAATTTGTGCCAACCGCCGCCGCGCTTTTATGGCCGCGCTTTTTGTGGCCATAGCCGGACTTAACCCGCTTGTGCACAACGAAACACGCTGCGAAGACTTTGCCATGCCTTTCGTGGCAACGGTTATTTACGTGTTGTGTCGCCTTTCGACGGGTGTCAGTAGGCGTGCCACACGGTGGCTCATGGCGGAACTAGGTGCTGCGCTTGCCGCCACATTTCTTATGAAATACAACATCACCGCCATGCTGCTGCCTTTTGCCGTGCTTGCGCTGATGATCATTGCACGCCGTGACAACATCACTGTAATGCAAGCCATAGGGTGTATGCTGGCAGGAGGTGTGGCCATATTGCTGCCTTTCGTTGTATGTTTTGCCATTGAGGGCAACCTCACCGATTTCGTGAACGACTATCTGCTGCTCACACTGCAAACCACCGCCAATTCGGGTGTTGAGGAAAAAACCACGGCAACACTATTGTCGGCAACGGGCATCTATGCCGTGGCAATGTTCGGCCTTTGCTCGGTTGCCATGGTGAGAATCATGCCCCGCCACAAGCGCACGGCACTGCTTTGCAACATTGCATTTTTTATAGTCTGCTCAATCAACACTCGCGCCTACTACTATTCCATTTACGCCCCGTTTGCAATGTATGCCGGTTGTGTGGCTACATCGTGCCAATGGTTCAGGTCGGGGCGCAAAACCACCGTGGCGGCAACCGTTGCCATAGCAGCAATACTAGCATTGTCGAATCTCTACATGCACGATTTGCGCCACCGTGACTTTGGCGATTTCTTCACGCAAGACAACCTGGCACGACACGAATGCTATGCCATGGAACGCATCATTGCACAAGTTCCAAACGCACGCATGGTGCATTTCAGCGACGTCAATGTCGGTGTGTGCTCCGGCGCGATGCCTGCCTGCAAATATTGGGCAACACAATGGGGCGCAACCGAAGCCATGCTGCACAACCAGACTGAGGCATGCCGCAACGGAAAGGCCGACTTCGCAGTCGTGCCTACGGTATTCGTAGACGTAATAAACCAACTTGTGGGCTACGGTTGGTATGTGTGCGACGTGCCGCACGACATATTCGGGGCGGTGCTGCTTGCCCGCCGCAAACCACAACCAATGCCGCAACCATTTAAAGTGAACAACAGCGATGTGATTACCAAGCGGCGAATCGACTTTGCCTTGTAGGCTGACTGATATAGAAATTGTGATAGACATATATTAATAAGGTGAGATAAGTGAACCGAAGACATAATATACATTCAACGCACTATGACGGCTTCATGCCCGACGACGATATTTTCGATGCGGAAAGCACTCCTGCACGGTTGTCGCTCTACGAGTTGAACAACCTCGTGGCAGAGACTCTGAGCATAGGTCTGCCCGGAGAATACTGGGTGGAGGCCGAACTTTCTGAGGCACGCGAGGTGCGCGGCCACTGCTATATGGAACTCATCGAGAAAGACCGCCGTTCGAACACGCCCGTGGCACGCGCCTCGGCAAAATGCTGGCAAAACCGTTGGGCACTTATAAGACCAATGTTTGAGCGAGTGACCGGGCAACGGCTGCACGCCGGAATGAAGGTGTTGCTGCGCGTACACGCCAATTTCCACGAAGCCTACGGTTTTTCGTGGATTGTAGACGACATAAACCCCGAGTACACCATGGGCGACCTTGCACGGCGGCGGCAGGAAATAATTGCACAGTTGCGGGCCGAAGGGGTGTTCGACCTGCAACGCGAACTGCGGCTGCCAATGTTTGCCCAGCGCGTTGCAGTAATATCGAGCGAGGGCGCGGCGGGCTACGGCGATTTCTGCCGCCAACTCAGCGAGAATGCGGCAGGATATGCGTTCAGCATTACACTGTTTCAGGCTGTAATGCAGGGCGAAGGAGTTGAAAAGAGCATCATTGCAGCACTCGATGCCATCTACAGCGAAGCACAAAGCTACGACGTGGTGGTGATAATACGCGGAGGCGGTGCCACAAGCGACCTATCGGGCTTCGACACTCTTGCGCTGGCCGAGAATGTGGCCAATTTTCCGCTGCCCATAATCACCGGCATAGGCCACGACCGCGATCAAAGCGTGCTCGATATGGTGGCCAATACCAGCGTAAAGACTCCAACGGCGGCTGCGGCACTGCTCATCGACCGTCTGGCCGAAATAGACAACCGCATAACGCAGGCACAAACGACAATGGCACGCTCAGTGGAGGCAATTGTCAACAGCAACCGTACACGTCTTCAGCACATGGAAAGCAAAGTGCCCATGCTTGCCACCATGAAAATCACTACCGAGAAGGCCCGCATCGACCGGCTTGCAGCGCAACTGGCACAGGCAGCAAAACAACGGTTGGCCGACGGCATCATGCAACTGCAACGCACAACCGACACAATGCGTGCGGCCACACAACGGCGTATGGCTGCAGAACGACACCGCCTTGACATGATTGAGCAACACGCGGCAGCAGCCGACCCTGCACGCCTGCTCGCAAAGGGTTACAGCATAACGCTATGCAACGGCAAGGCCGTGCACGACGCGAAGACACTTGCCGCAGGCTGCGAAATAACGACAATCGTAGAGCACGGCAGAATAACATCGACAGTGAAACAGACAAGCAAAAAACAATAAGAATTATGGCAAAAGAAATGAAATATGAGGCTGCCATGGCGCAGCTCAACGACATCGTGGCAAAAATGGAAAGCGGCGAACTCGACATCGACTCGCTCTGCGACCAACTAAAAACCGCACAGAAGCTCATAAAGATGTGCCGCGACAAACTCACGAAAACCGATGAGGAAGCAAAGAAAATACTCGATGCTAAATAGCCTCATACACAACGTGTTACAAGAACGGGAAAACAGACGTAAAAAGAAGGCTTGTTTAGACTGCAAACAGGGTTTCTTTTGATGACAAACAAGGCTTCTTTTGATTGCAAACAAGGCTTCTTTTGATTGCAAACAAGGCTTCTTTGAACTTCAAACAAGGCTTCTTCGCAAAACGGGGAAGCCTTGTTTGTTTTCAAACCCAAATGCAGCGCGAAAACAATTGTAAGTTTGCAATAAAATAAGTAACTTTGCAATGCTTAGAACTTACTGACAGTAACCAAAAGAAACATTATATGAACAGAATTATAGCAACAGCCCTGCTCGCGGCCACCACATTGGCAGCATCGGCACAAAACGCCGTTTACGAAATAAAAGGCACATGCCCCGAAAGTGTGAAGAAAGTGTATATGCTCAACCTTAACAACCGCCTAGAGCCGGTGGACAGCGTGGATGCAGTGAACGGCAAGTTCGCATTCAAGGGCACACAACCCAAAGACGCGATACTCGGACTTACTGCAACCGGACAGCAATACAGCATGTTCTTCAACGACGGCACGCCAATCACCGCCGATTTGACAACTGGCCGCCTGCAAGGTTCGCCACTAAACACAAAGCTCAACGCCTACGACCATGAGATAGACTCCATTTCTTCGGAGGCCAACTCCATTTATGCTCAATTGCAGCAGATGCAAATGCAGGGTCAGAAAATCGACGTAAACGATGCGGCTAGCGGGCAACTGGTAGCAAAAATCAACGAGATTGGCGAGAACGTGGACAAGCGCACACGGGAGATAATACGCGACAACGGCGACAACCTCATCCCGGCGGCATTCCTCGGCAACGTGGCCTACGACTGCGAATATGCCGAGCTAAAGGAATTGCTCGACCCGAAACACGCCTACGCAAACCACCCTGCACTTGCCGGAGCAAAGCGTCAGCTGGCCGTGCTTGAAAAGAAAGCAAAGATTATAGGCACAAAATTCACCGACATAACCGAAAACGACATCGAAGGCAACGCCCACAAACTGAGCGAATATTGCGGCAAAGGCAACTATGTGCTCATTGATTTCTGGGCAAGCTGGTGCGGGCCATGCCGTCAGGAGATGCCAAACGTGAAGAAAAACTACGAGAAATACAAGTCGAAAGGGTTCAACATCGTGGGTCTGTCGTTTGACAACAGCAAGGAGGCATGGAAAAAAGCCATTGCCGACATGGGATTGGAATGGACTCACCTGTCTGACTTGAAAGGATGGCGCACCGTGGCTGCAAGCACTTATGGCATCAACTCGATACCGTCAAGCTATCTCGTGGGACCCGACGGAACCATCATTGCCGCCGACCTGCGCGGCGAAAAGCTCGGCGAGAAGCTCAGCGAGATATACGGTTTCTAATCATAACGTGCACAGGCACGCATAGTTGCCCAAACAGTCAAGGCACACATCTTCAATATAAACGAGAAAACACATGGATAACAGCAAGAAAGCGACACTCGAGCTCGGCACAAAGCCAGTAGGCAAACTGCTCGTGCAGTATGCCTTGCCGGCCATCATCGCCATGACGGCATCGTCGCTCTACAACATGATCGACAGCATATTCATCGGACAGGGATGCGGACCGCTGGCCATAAGCGGCCTCGCAATAACGTTTCCCTTCCAGAATCTCGCGGCGGCATTCGGCGCGGGTGTGGGCGTGGGAGCATCTACCTGCATATCGGTAAAGCTCGGACAGAAAGACTACGCCACCGCACAGCGCATCTTCGGCATCAACATCACACTCAACCTAATCATTGGTGTGGTGTTCAGCATAGTGACGCTCGCGTTTCTCGACCCCATACTGCATTTCTTCGGAGCAAGCGAAGCCACCCTACCCTATGCCCGCGAATACATGCAGGTGATACTTGCGGGCAACGTGATATCGCACATGTTTCTCGGGCTTAACGCTGTGCTGCGCGCGGCCAGCAAACCGCGCCATGCCATGGCAGCCTCTATATGCACCGTGCTGTTAAATGTAACGCTCGCACCTATATTCATCTGGGGGCTGCATCTCGGCATACGCGGTGCGGCACTTGCCACGATTATATCGCAGGGTGCGGCACTTGCTTGGCAATGCAGACTGTTCAGCCGCAAGAGCGAAATCATGCATTTCCGCCGGGGCATTTACCGTCCCGATGCCAAGATAGTGAAAAACATCATCGCTATAGGCATGTCGCCGTTTGCCATGAACGTGTGCGCCTGCGTGGTGGTGATATTCATCAACACCGGTCTGCAACGCTACGGCGGCGACATGGCAGTGGGTGCCTACGGAATAGCCAACAAAGTGGCATTCCTGTTCATAATGATAAACATGGGAGTGAACCAGGGTATGTTCCCGATAACGGGCTACAACTACGGAGCACAACGCTACGACCGGTTGCTGAGGGTGCTGAAATACGGTTTGATAACGGGCTTCTGCATCACTACTACCGGTTTCATCATCGTGCACATCATACCTTACCAGTGTGCACGTCTGTTCACAACCGACCAGACTCTCATTGCAATATCAATAAGAGCAATACAGATAAACATGCTTGCATTCCCGCTCGTTGGCATTCAGATGATTACCACCGGTTTCTTCCAAGGCATCGGCAAGGCCAAGGTGAGCATGCTGCTGTCGCTCTCGCGACAGATGCTTTTCCTCTTGCCGCTGCTTGTCGTGCTGCCCACCATATTCAAGGTTGACGGCGTGTGGATGTCGCTTCCGATAGCCGACACCACTGCAACAATACTGGCGGTGATAATGCTCACAAGACAAGTGCGCAAGTTCAAAACTGAAATACAACCTAACTGATTGATATATGGAAAACAACAACATAATAATATGTGTGGGTCGCCAGCTCGGTAGCGGCGGACACGTAGTGGCAAAGAAACTCGCCGAACGGTTCGGCTGCAAGTTCTACGACCGCGAACTGCTCAACCTCGCGGCAAAAGAAAGCGGATTCAGCGAGGAGTTTTTCGAGAAAAACGACGAGCGCAAGGGCTTCTTCAGCCAGATGTTCCACATGCACGTCCCATTCATCACCGACACATCGTTCTACGACAACGGCCTCTCGCCGGAGAGTCTGTTCCGCATACAGAGCGAAGCAATACGCAAGGCAGCCGACGGAGGGCCGTGCGTATTCGTTGGACGGTGCGCCGAATATGTACTGCGCGAGTATGGCGGCATGACAAGCGTGTTCATCACCGCCGACATTGCAGAACGCATTGCACAGATACGCGAGCGGCACAGCTGCACCGAAGAAGAGGCCCGCAAGATAATAGAAAATCAGGAAAGTTCGCGTGCCTCCTACTACAACTACTACACTGGCAAGGTGTGGGGACACAGTGCATCCTACGACCTGTGCGTAAACACGTCGCGCCTCGGCATAGACGGCACTACCGACTACATTGCCGAATTTGTGGAAAAGGCTCTGGCAAAATGAAAAGGATTGGAATAATAAGCGACACCCACTCGTATTGGGACGACAAATATCTGGAATATTTCGAACCTTGCGACGAAATATGGCATGCTGGCGACATCTGTTCTACCGAACTTGCCGAACGGCTTGCCGCATTCCGCAAATTCAGGGCGGTGTGCGGCAACTGCGACGGTGGCGACCTGCGGCTTATGTACCCACAGATTCTGCGGTTCAGATGCGAGGATGTAGATGTGCTGATGAAACACATCGGCGGCTATCCTGGCAACTACGACGCAAGCATAAGAAACAAAATATATGCTTCTCCGCCTCAACTGTTCATCAGCGGACACTCGCATATACTGAAAATAAAATACGACCGTTCGCTCAACTTGCTGCACATAAATCCCGGAGCGGCCGGATTGCAAGGTTGGCATCAGGAACGCACATTGGTAAGACTGACTATCGACGGTGCGAAATTCACCGACTGCGAGGTCGTTACGCTTGCCGACCCACGCAAACAACGGGTTTGATCATCAGCCATCTGCCGCAAAAAAATCTCTTAATCGGCCTTTCCGCTGCAAGCCATAAAACCTTACGGCAACGGAAAGGCCGTTTTTTTAGCCATTAAACAATCATCTATACAATCGCAATTCTGCATCAATACCATTGCACGGCATTGCTGTAACCGCTGCGTTTGTCGTATTTCAGCGCGTCGGCAAGTGTCGAAGCGTTGCACCTGAAAGTGAAATTGTAACTTGTATAAGGAGCCAAAACCACCGAACAGCTCATGTTGAAGCAGTGCAAGTCGCGCTGCAACGAAGCCGTGGTCATTGATATGTCGTGGTTTTCGAAGTCGTAACCGCTTGAGAAACTTATATTCCAACCGTCGCTCAGACGAATGTTTCCGCTCACGTTGAGGTTCTGCGAGAACTTGTAAGGATAGCGCATTGTCTTGGTATTGAACTTGCCGCCGGTGTTCTCGCGCATCGTGATTCCGTAGCCGAAAGTGAGCGACCAAGGCATAGAGAAGTGCATATAGCCATCGGCATCGGTCTCGGCCTTGCCGCCACCGCTCTTCTTTTTGGCTGCGCGCTGACCCTCAATCATCGTGTCATCCACGTTGCTTTCTATGTCGGTGTCTATTCCTTCTTCGTCATCCTTGTTCTTTTTCTTGCGTTCCTCTTCGTCGCTTCCACCTCCAAACCATTTCTTTATCTTCTCGGGAGTAAGCGTGAATGATATGTTCTGCGACGTTCCCTGGAAACGTCCGAACTTGCCCATACCCCAAAGAGTGCGGTTGCCGACGTATGGAGTGCCGTTGTCGTCAAGCTGATAGGCGTAAGAGGCAAACACGGCAGTCATGTTGAACGTGTAGTTCTTCCACCATTTCAGGCGGATGCGCATAGAAAGGTCGCTCAAAGGATGCTCCTTTGCAGCCATATTATAGCTCATGCTCAACCCTAGCTCATCGATAAGGCTGATTTTCTTGAAGCCGGTTGAGTCCTTGTCAGAACGTATTTTCATTTCTACATTGTTGGAAACGTCAAACGAAACGTTGCCAGTCTTTCCGCGCGAAGGCACACCATAGAGTGCGTTTTGGTAGGGCGAGTATTCCACAAGCGACACGTTGCCGTCGGCATCTGTCTTCTGATATGTCTTCCAGTAGCCGTAATGGCGGTTTCCGAAATCGGGAGCATAGCTGAAAGAAACCGATGGAGTGATCACATGGCGTATGGCCTGTATCTTGTCACCGAATATCTTTCGGCTTGGAATATAGAAACCATAAAGTTTGGTTGACATTCCAAGGCTGAGGTTCCAGTTGTAGACATTGTTGAAACCATATACCGTATCGGTTACTTCCTGCTGCCGTGTCTCGTCCCACGAACGCATCACCTTGTTGGTGTACATACGATCGTAGAAGTTGAACGAGGGGCTTACGTTGATGTAATTGAACAATGTGAAGTTTCCACTTATGGGTATCGAGTGGTTGAAACCGTTGCGCCAATCTTTCACCAAGCTTGAGTGCAGGAGCTTGTCTTCCTTAGTGTCAATGCGATTGGAGAGTTGTCCGGTGTATGACATTGATATTTTCTCATACCAACGCTCATCTCCCACGACATGTTTCCGCTTGAAAGGATAGAAGCGGCTTATTGATATATTGAGGTCGGGAAGTGTCATGCTTATTGAAGAATCGCGCATGTTTTGCGAGAGGTTGGCCGTGCTGCTCAGCGAAAGACCGATGCTCGAGAGCGTAGTGCTCCAACTAACAGACGACGTTCTCGTTGACTGTGTGAGTGTCTGTGGGTTATACAGACTGTTCATGTTGTTGCGTTCGTAGCTCGACGATGCGAAGTTGACACTTGCCGAAAGCGAACTGTAAGGGTTGGCCTTAGAGTCTTGTCGGTGGCTCCATTGTATCTTGAAGCTCTTTTGACGTGAATAATCGGGCAGACCTTGGTCGCCTGTCTTCGTATCCTGGAAGCTAACATAGAAGCTACCACTATATTTGTAGCGTTTGTTATAGTTGCTTGCAGCCGATATTCCCCACGAACCTTTGGTGTATATCTCACCCAACAGTTTCAAATCCCATTTGTCGCTTATAGCGAAATAGTAACCGCCGTCGCGCAAGTAGAACCCTCGGTTGCTCTCGTCACCGTAACTTGGCATGATGAAACCGCTCGAATAGCTTTTCGTGAAGGGGAAGAAACCGTAGGGAATGGCAAGCGGCAGCGGCACATCGGCCACTACAAGGTAGGCCGGACCGAACACCACATCCTTGCCGGGACGCACCTTTGCGCGCGACAATGCTATATAGAAATCGGGGTGTTTGGCATCGCATGTGGTGTAGCGACCGTGTTGCAGATATATGTCTCCGTTGTCGTTGCGTTTCGACAACTCGCTGCGCAAGAATCCTTCTTGTTGTTTTGTGTAGACATTGTTGATGAGTCCCTTCTTCGTTTTGAAGTTAAACGCCATCGTATCGCTCTCATATTCATCGGATCCCATCTTGAAAACCGGGGTGCCGACAAGCTTCTTTCCCGATGCGTCGGAGGTGTCGCGCACGCCGGTTGCATGCACGAGACTACTGTCAAGACTCATGTATATTTTCTCACTTCCAAGGTCCATGTTCTCGTATTTCACGGTCGAACTGCCGTAAAGATGTGCAGTTTTCGAGCGAGCATCATACACGATGGAGTCGTTGGCGGTGTAGTTCACGGGCGAATTAATTCCCGTTGCCTTTTGGCGGTTGAGCGAATCGAGGCGAATGGAGTCGTCAACTGCCTTGTTGTGATGGTATATTGCCAGTTGCAATGAGTCCATAGCTGTCGTGTCGGGCATTGCGTTCCCGAGCGAATCGAGCGTGACCATAGTGTCGGCCACGGCTGTTGTGTCCTTGAGTTTTGCTTTCCTGCTTTTTTTCTTTTGTGGTGCAGACACGTTTTCTCCGGCCATCACAAAAATGAAAGCGAACAGTAAAAGGGCTATGACAGTCTTTGTTCTCATAGTTTTCTAAAGTGGCATTCACAGCTATTCAGTGCGCTTTGTGACAAGCTGACGATTACTGTGTAAATGTATGGGGCGGAAATACATTGCATTTTCCTTATTCATAAACCTCCTGAAAAAAGAGGATGCCGTGTTGCCGAAACGCTCATTCAAACATTTCCTTGAGCTTTCTGAAACGCGCCACGGTATCGCCTCCGAATTTTTCGAGGCTCCGTTCGGCCTGTTCCAAAGTTTTTTCCCTGTCCAAATGGGTCTTTGAATAGAACTTGTCGGCATAGCATATCAGCTTTTCCTCAATAGTTTCGGGCAGGAGGTCTGTGTGCGGCAAAGGCAGATTCTGCCGTGTTATGTCGTCGAGCGACAGTCCGGCGCCGGTGTGGCGTTCGCACACTCTTGCGTGAAGAGGTAGTCCTTCGGCACGAAGCATGGCGGCTCCTTCTACGCCGTGCCTTATATAAGGTTGGTTTCCGTGGCATTCTATGCCCGGAGCATTGGTGCGTATTATGCCAATGTCGTGAAGCATTGCTGCTTCAAGAATGAAATCATTGTTGATATTGAGTTCGGGATGTAAAGCAGCAATCCGTAGCGCGCGCTGCGCTACCGACTGGCTGTGAGTAATGAGAATGTGGCGCAAGGCCACATTCTCACTGTAATATTTGTCGATAATATCTTTCCAAGAAATCATTATCCCAAAAGATGCTTATTCGTGTTCGCGCTCGATGTAAGCAATTACGTCGCCCTTTGAAATCTTGGTTCCGCGTTTTGCGTTGATTTCCACGAGTTTCCCTCCGAGTGCAGCAGGCACGGTTTCAATTTCGCCCCACGGTGTCTGAATATAGCAGAGCGTGTCGCCTTCCTTGTATTCCTTACCGATGTAAGGCTCAACTGTCGGTGCGCACTCGCCGTCGCCGGAGAATTCCCAGTAGATTTCGCCCTTCACGGGAGCCACGATAGCATCGGCCTTGGCGTGTTTGTAGGCGCTGAGCTGTTCGGGAGAAAGGTTTGATCCGAGCTTTGCATCTTTCAGTTTCTGCAAATCGGCAAGGAAATTCTTCTTTGCCTGTCCGCTCTTGAAGTTGCGATACTGCTCCGGATGCATTGCAAGTTCGAAGAGTTCCTCGTCGTCCTCGCCGTATTCCCATCCGTTCTCGTCCATTTCCTTCTTGAAATCATCGAGTGAGTTGTTGAGCAGAGTGTGCGGATCGGCATCGGTAAACTCGCGTCCCTGCTTTGCTGCAAGCTCCACGAGTTCGGGAGCGATAGTTCCCGGTATCTTGCCCGACTTGCCTAGAATCATTCCCCACATAGAGTCGTCCATCATCACGAAGCGGCCCTTGCCCTGTTCTATGGTGAGAAGGTTCATCAGAGCGATGTTCTTTGTGTATTGCGAGAACGGTGTTACCAATGGAGGATAGCCCACACGCGGCCACACATACTCCACCTCGTCGAAGAGTTTTATGAGCAAGTCGTCCATAGACAGTTCTTCCTCGCCCTTCTTCTTCCTTACATTATTAATGGTGGTACGCATTCCGCCGAGGTCGGCCATCATCGATCCCATCATTCCTCCGGGCAGTCCGCAGCCGAGAAGGAGCGACGACATTATCTTGTTTCCAGGGTTGATGAAATAGCCCAACCACTCATCGATGAATTCCTGAGTCATTGCACGGGCCTTCATATAGGCGCTCATGTTTATTTCGGGCACGTCGAAGCCTTCGTTCTTCAGCATGCTTATCACCGAGATTACATCGGGATGCACCTTGCCCCAAGCCAGCGGTTCGATGGCTGTATCGATGATGTCGGCGCCATTGTTGCACACTTCCAGAATTGAAGCCATTGACAATCCGGGGCCGCTGTGGCCGTGATACTGTATGATGATTTCAGGATACTTGTCCTTAATCATCTTGGTGAGCTTGCCGAGGAATGCCGGCTGGCCTATGCCCGCCATGTCTTTCAGGCAGATTTCCTCTGCTCCGGCAGCGATGAGCTGGTCGGCAATGCCCATGTAATAGTCGAGAGTGTGCACCGGTGAGTTGGTGATGCACAATGCGCACTGCGGAGTCATTCCGCCTTCCTTTGCCCACTTGATGCTCGGGATGATGTTGCGCACGTCGTTCAGTCCGTCGAATATACGGGTGATGTTGGTGCCCTGCTTAGCCTTTACCTTATACATAAGGGCGCGCACATCGTCGGGCACAGGATACATGCGGAGCGCGTTGAGACCGCGATCGAGCATGTGGGTCTTTATTCCTACCTCGTTAAACGGTTTGCAGAAGGCACGCACAGCGTCGTTGGGGTTCTCGCCGGCAAGGAGGTTAACTTGTTCGAA
Organism: Lachnospiraceae bacterium; assembly: GCA_963654815.1. Lineage (GTDB taxonomy): Bacteria > Bacteroidota > Bacteroidia > Bacteroidales > Bacteroidaceae > Prevotella. The sequence goes on from CAVKCP010000026.1 coordinate 16,656, forward strand.
AGCTCCGCCGTTGGTTTCTACGCGGGCGAAGCACCCCATGTCGATGATGACGGGAGCGATGCGCTCCAACTGGTCTTTGCGTGGCTGGAACTTGCCCGAAGACTGCCACATATCTCGATATACGAGACTGAATTGGATTTTCTTTTTCATCTCTATTTTCAGTTGTTCTTTTCTCTTTGTTCTAATGTTTTATGGTGATGCCGCGCCCAAGTCGAGGCTGTGGTGCACGCACCGCCATGCAGCCCCCCCATTCAAATGTGCAAAATTAGGCAAAAAAAATCAATTATGCTGCATTGCCCATGTTTTTTAGTAATTGTTGACTGTCTGGCGGCCTGCCGTTCAAGTCACAACCTGTCGTTGGCGCGGCACAGATTGGCCACTGCCTCGTTCTCGCCCACGAGCCATATTATGTCGCCCACGCAGAAGCGGTAGTCGGGACTGATTATCGTGAGGTTTTCCTTGCCTTCCTCCTTCCCCACCACCATGCAGCCGTAGGTGTCGCGTATGCCGCTCTCCTTCATGGTGCATCCTGCAAAGGGGCTGCCTTTTGATATTAGCAGTTGGTTGAGTTTCATCTCACGCTTCTCTATGTCGGGGTCGTCGGGCACGAGGTCGCCTGCCAAGGCAGCCTGCAATGCCGCGAGCTGACTGTCGCTTCCGATGGCCTGTATGCGGTCGCCGGGAAACACTATGCTGTCGCCGCCGGGGATGTTTATGCGCTGCCGTCCGCGCAGAATGCTGCTCACATGCACGCCGAAGCGGTTGCGCAGCTGCAGGTTGCGCAGCTTCTGCCCCGCCCATGCCGAACCTTCGGGCACTTCGAAGTCGCCTATGTGTATGTCGCGGTCGAGAAGATGCCCCTCATAAAGCGGTTTTTTCAGTCCGAGCACTTGCTGTTCAATGTCGCGCGACCTTAGGTTCTGCACGAAAAGACGCTCCATGCGTATGCTCTGCCGTTTCAGCGACCGCGACACCAGCATGAGCGTAACCACGGCAATGGCTATGCTTATCATGAGCGCGTTGGTGAAGCGAGTGAGATAGTTGCATATATAGAACACGAATGCAGTTGCTATGAACAGGCGCACGAGTATGGTGACGATGAGCGGCAGGCAGTTCATGCGGCTGTCGCTCCACAATGCCTTAAATTCCTCGCTGTGGTTTTTCTTCATCACCATTGCCCTGAGAAACGGCGAGATGATTATTATGGTGAGCAAACCGCATATTCCGTTGGCCACCCAGTGCATTCCGGGCATCACGTTGCGTATGAACGGCAAGAAGAACATGAACATCAATGCTATAGCAGCCACCGACAGTATTACATACACCATCGTGATGCGCGCCATTTGTGCGAGCAGCCGGTGCCAGTTGCCTTTTGGTGCCGACGACGGGTGACTGAGCGTGATGTTGTTGATTGCCTTTATCCACCGTTTGGGGATGTGGCGTTCAAGCAGGTTGTAGCTCGGCACCGAAAGGCGTATCATATAAGGCGTGAGGAAAGTGGTTATTACCGACACGGCCACCACCACCGGATAGAGGAAATTTCCGGTCACGCCGAGCGACTGGCCGAGCGATGCAATGATGAACGAGAACTCGCCTATCTGTGCCATTGAGAAACCGCAACGCATGGCCGATTTCAACGATTGGCCGCCGAGCAGGAACCCGAGCGATCCGAATACGGCCTGCCCCACAAGAATGGTGAGCACAAGCGCGGCAATGGGCAGGGCGTAGGCAACGAGCACATGAGGGTCGACAAGCATGCCCACCGACACGAAGAATATCGCGCCGAAAAGGTCTTTTACCGGGGCCACGAGCTTCTCTATCTTGTCGGCCTCAACAGTTTCGGCCAATATCGATCCCATTACGAATGCCCCGAAAGCGCTGCTGAAGCCCACCTTTGTTGACAGCACAGCCATAAGGCAGCACAATCCGAGCGACACAATGAGCAGCGTCTCGTTGTTGATGAGCTTGCGCGTGGCGCGCAGAAACAGCGGTACGACAAATATTCCCACCACAAACCACAGCACAAGAAAGAACCCTATCTTCACCACGCTGCCCAGCATCTCGCCGCCGTCGGGGCTGTTGCCGCTTGCAAGTGCCGACAGCATCACCATCATCACAATGGCAAGCACGTCTTCGAGTATAAGCACACTCATCACCTGACCGGCAAATTTCTGCTGGCGCAGCCCCATGTCGGTGAAAGCCTTGTATATGATTGTGGTAGAACTCATGGCAAGCATTCCGCCTAGGAATATGCAGTCCATGCGGTTCCACCCGAAGGCGTGTCCGGCAACGATGCCGAGCAGTACCATGAAGAATATTATCACCGATGTGGTTATCACTGGGGCTATGCCCATTTTCACTATTTTCTTGAACGAGAAGTCAAGACCGAGCGAGAAGAGCAGGAACATCACACCGATGTCGGCCCACGTCTGTATGTCGGCATTGTCAATCACCGACATCGTGTAGGGCATGTGCGGGCTCACTATAAACCCTGCCACCACATAGCCCAGCACAAGCGGTTGCCGCAGGCGTTTAAACACTATTGTCACGATGCCTGCCACGATGAGTATCAGGGCGAGGTCGTTGATGAATGTTGGTAGTTCTGACACTTTGATATTTTTGCGTTAATTGCCAATGTTTACGGCAGGCCATTTCTTGCAATCACTTGCCTGCTTTGCCCGCCGCATATAATCATAATGAAAAATAAAGCCTACGACATTTTGCAGTGTTGTAGGCTTTATCCTCAATATACAAAGGGGCGTTGCCCGTTGTTTCAGTCGTTGAAATGCGATGTTATTTCACATATCTTCGTTATCACCTGCATGGCCTTTTCCATTACCTGTATGCTTACAAACTCGTAGGGGCCGTGGAAATTCACGCCGCCTGCGAAGATGTTGGGGCAAGGCAAACCCTTGAACGACAGTTGTGCTCCGTCGGTGCCGCCGCGAATTGGCTCCACCTTCGGCGCAACGCCGCTTTCCTGCATGGCTTTCAGCACTATGTCGATGACGTGCATGTTGGGGTCAATCTTCTCCTTCATGTTGTAGTACTGGTCTTTCAGTTCCACAGTCACGGTGTTGGCGCCATATTTCTCGTTCATTTTCTCCACACATTTCTCTATGAAGTCCTTGCGGTCTTCAAAGCGTTCGCGGTCGTGGTCGCGTATGATATACGACAGTGTGGCACGCTCACAGCACGAGTTTATGCCGAGCAGATGATAGAATCCCTCATAGCCTTCGGTTTGTTCCGGAGTCTCGCTCTCGGGAATCATGTTGTTGAATTCCACTGCCAGACGGCTTGCATTCACCATTTTGCCCTTGGCGTAGCCTGTGTGCACGCTCACTCCGTTTATGCGCACCTTTGCACCGGCAGCGTTGAAGTTCTCATATTCCAGTTCGCCAAGGTCGCCACCGTCCATGGTGTAGGCCCATTCGCAACCGAATTTCTCCACGTCGAAATGGTGTGCGCCCATGCCAATCTCCTCGTCGGGGTTGAAAGCCACGCGTATGTCGCCGTGCTTTATCTCGTCATGGTCGCGCAGATAGCACATGGCCTGCACGATTTCGGCTATTCCCGCCTTGTCGTCGGCACCGAGCAGCGTGTGGCCGTCGGTCACGATGAGGTCTTCGCCCACATGGCTTTTCAGCTCGGGGAATTTTGCAGGCGACGATATTATGCCCTCCGACAGCTCGATGTCTCCGCCGTCATAGTTCTTCACGATGCGTGCCTTGATGCCGGCACCGCTGCAGTCGGGGCTTGTGTCGTAGTGTGATATGAAGCCTATCGTGGGAATGTCTTTCTTGGTGTTGGCCTTCAATGTGGCATATATGTAGCCCATTTCGTCCATTTCCACGTCGCTGAGGCCTTCATTTTCAAGTTCCTCTTTCAGATATTTGGCAAACACGAGCTGTTTCGAGGTGCTTGGCACGCTCTCCGACTCTTCGCTCGACTGTGTGTCAAACTTGGTGTAATTAAGAAATCTTTCGGTAATGTCCATTTTATGTGCGGTTCTTGTTTTCTTGATGCAAACTTAGCTATTTTTTTTCATTCTATCGCGTTTATGCCCGAAAACTTTGCCATACATTAATATAAATGTAATTTTCCGTGGCAACACGGGCATGCGGTGCAGCTCCGCCACGCTCATTCTATCACCCCGAAATGATGCAGGGCAAGGCTTATGCCGTCGTTATCCACATCGGCCGTAACATAGTCGGCATGGCTTTTCACCTCGTCGGTGGCATTGCCCATGGCCACGCCCGTGCCGGCGGCATGCATTATCGACACGTCGTTGCCGCCGTCGCCGAAGGCCATGGTGTCGTCGGGCGAGATGCCCAGTGCCCGGGTTATGGCAAGAAGGCCACGCCCCTTGTCGGCGGTGGAGAGCGTCACATCGCTGAAAGCCGGATGCCATCTCGTTGAGATGCAGTGGGGCATCGCCGCGAGCACGGTCTGCTCCTGTTGGGGAGTGAAGAACGGTGTGAATTGCAGTATGCCCTGGTTCATCACCTCGGCGAGCGGAACATCCCACGAATTATAGCCCACGTTGAGCACATCAAACACCACATGGCGCATGTCGTCGGTGGGATTGATTATCGCCAAGTCGCGTGTGCCCACCACGAGGCAGCCGAAATGCATCTCGTTGGAGAGGCGCACCATCTGCCGGGCTTCGTCGTCGGGTATGGGCAAAAGGCTCACCGTCTGGTCGCCCAAGGTGCAGCACGCGCCCGTGGCCATTACATATCCGTCGACGAGATGCTCCACCGTGCCTATGTTGTTGATGAGTTGGCGCGGTCGTCCGGTCGAGATGAATATCTTCACGCCGTTGCGCTTTGCCGCTTCAAGGGCATCGATGGTTGACTGCGGTATGCTGTGGGTAGCAAAACTCACGAGCGTGCCATCAATATCAAAGAATAGTGCCTTTTTCATAAGAGTGTGTTTCCTTGTTGTGTTTTATTGCCGTGTTGTTCTGAAAGCGGCTTTGCGGCAGCGTGCATCACATGCAGCGCGTGCGTGCAGCAGGTGCAATGCGCGTGCGCGGCATACGGTGCACGCCGCCCAACAGTGCAAAGTTACTACAAAAATGGCATTCGCCGAAATGGCGGCACACCACTTCTTGAAGATTTTTAGTAACTTTGCATATTGCACGGAGCTATCCAAATGGATAGCGGCGATATTCTCTAAAATCAAAAACACTACAAGACATGAACGAAGAGGCAAAACTCGCATGGGACATCGTTGAGCAAACCAACATCAACCTTTTTCTTACTGGAAAGGCAGGAACTGGAAAAACCACCTTTCTGAAACGCCTTAAGGCCGAGTCGGCAAAGCGCATTGTGGTCGTAGCCCCCACGGGCATCGCGGCAATCAATGCCGAAGGCATGACCATGCACTCGTTTTTCCAGTTGCCGTTTGCCCCGTTTGTGCCCGACACCACGTTCAACGCGCAAAACGGACAGTTCCGCTTCGGCAAGGACAAGATACGCGTCATACGTTCGCTCGACGTGCTCGTCATCGACGAGATAAGTATGGTGCGTGCCGACTTGCTCGATGCCGTCGATAGTGTGCTTAGGCGTTTCCGCCGCAGCAACGCCCCGTTCGGCGGCGTGCAGATCGTGATGATTGGCGACCTGGGGCAGCTTGCGCCCGTTGCCAAGGACGAGGAGTGGACAATGTTGAGCCAGTATTACGACACGCCCTATTTCTTCAGCAGCCGCGCACTGCAATCCACGCGCTATGCCATTGTCGAACTCACCACCGTCTACCGGCAGAACGACCGCCGCTTCATCGACATTCTCAACCGCGTGCGCGACAACCGCGCCGACAGCAGTGTGCTCGCCGCCCTCAATGCGCGATATGTACCGGGATTCAAACCTGGCGACGACGAGGGCTACATACGCCTCGTCACGCACAACGCGCAGGCACAGAGCGTCAACGCGCGTGCCCTTGCCGAAATAAAAGGCAAGGCCTACAACTACGAGGCCGAGGTGTCGGGCAAATATCCCGAGATGCTCTTCCCCACCGATGCCACGCTCACGCTGAAGAAAGGTGCGCAGGTGATGTTTGTAAAGAACGACTCGTCGCCCGAGAAGCATTACTACAACGGCATGCTGGGGCGCGTCGACTCGATAGCGAGTGACGGTTTCACGGTGGTGGCCAAAGACACGGGCGAAAACATAAGAGTGGAGCCCGAGGAGTGGTCGAACAGCCGCTATGTCATTGACGAGGCCACGAAGGAGATAACCGAGGTGGTTGACGGCACGTTCAAGCAGTTTCCGGTGAAGCTCGCATGGGCCATAACAGTGCACAAGAGCCAGGGACTCACCTTCGACAAGGCCATAATCGACGTGCAGCACGCCTTCTCTCACGGGCAAACCTATGTGGCATTGAGCCGCTGCCGCACCCTCGAAGGACTGGTGCTGAGTGCGCCGCTGCCGCAGAGCGCGATAATACGCGACCGGTCGGTTGACGACTTCGCAGCACACGCTCCCGAGCACATGCCCTCACAAGAGCAGCTCGAGGTGCTCAGACGCGACTATTTTCTTGCCACACTGGCCGACCTCTTCGATTTCCGGCAGATTTACACGCAGACCGAGAAATACACGCTTTTGGTTTCAGAGAATTTCCGGCGCAGTTTTCCGAAGCTCGCGTCGGAGTTGAAGGCTCGCTGCACGGCTCTCAACACCGACGTGGTGAGCGTGGCCGAGAAGTTCGGCATGCAGTATGCAAGGCTTGTATTGTCGAACACCGAATACCGCACCGACAGCGTTCTGCAGGAGCGCGTGGCCAAAGGTGCGGCCTACTTCCTCACGAAACTTTCGGATGTTGCGGTGCTGGCAGGCAAGGCTTCGGTGAAAACCGTCAACGACGCGCTGCAGAAACGTGCCGATGAGCAGCGCACAACGCTCGTTGACCTGCTGAAACAGAAACGCCTGTTGCTCGACTATGTAAAGACCAACGGATTTTTCATGGAGACCTATCTGCGCCGCCGGGCACTTGTGCTTGCAGGCATAGAGCCCAAGACAAAACCCGAACCCAAGAAAAGCGACGCGCCACAGAGCGTTGCCGGCATGACAAAGCTTGCCCACCCCAAACTGTATGCCGCGCTCGTGGCATGGCGCAAAGACCGCGCCAAAGACATGGGGAAGCCCGCCTTCACCGTGTTCAACAACAAGGCTCTTGTGGCCATTGCCAACATCTGCCCCGAAAGCAAGGCTTCGCTTGCCGGAATACCTTATGTGGGCAAGGGCAAAGCCGATACCTACGGCGACGAGATTCTTGAGCTGGTGCGCAACAGCGAGGATTGAGGATTAGTGAATTATATTCGGGGCTTGCCTTTTTTAAGGCTTTGGATACAACTAATACATTCTATAAAGAATATAAATATCCAAAATTTGATAAGTGGAGATTCGTATATATAACTAATAATTAATCCAATAACACAAATGGCAATATTAATATATGCCACTTTTCTTGTGTCTAATATATATTCCATTATTGATGTGTTCTTCTTGAAAATGTTTATGATGTAGCAAGTTAATGTCACAAAACCTATCGCTGCCAACAATATCATAAGTATCCAATATACCTTGAAACCGTTTAATATTGGCTCCAAGGAAAACAAAAAAAAGAATGGAATAAATCCAATATTTGCAAATTTAGACAGATTCATTTTTCTACTATTTTTATTTTCGTCCACTAGTGTCCCGTTAAAACGATACACTAGTGAAACCAATTGAGAAGAAATACTTACGCAAATATAAAAACAGAAAATTTAAATTACGCCAAAATCCAATATAAGCAAATAACTATTAACCGTTTTTCATTTATTTTATAACTTATGTGCAAAGCCGCTATAATTTCCTTTGTCTATATGTTTGTGTCTGCGTCTTGATTACGGGGAGATTATCCGTGGATAGACTACCTTTCCGAAACCAAGATATATGCATATCCGCAAAGCCCTACCTTCTGCGACGGTTATTCAAGCATAAAACCTAAATTCGGTGTATTATTTCCTTCCAAAAAGGAAACATCCAACCATTTCTTTCCTTCTGAAAAGGAAATAACAAGCAATTTCTTTCCTTTTTAAAAGGAAATGTTGTATCTTTGAAGCCAAAGTTTTATAAGGTGGGTTCTATAAATTGGCTTTGTCAGATTGCGAGACTGTTTTCGAGGACAATTTGTCTGCGAGTGAGGGAGTATAGCGGGCTATACGACTGAACGAGTAGACGGATTGGACCGAAAAGAGACCGCAAGATGACAAAACGCAACCCGTTATATTAATTCTTGTTTTGCGGTGGGAATTTATAGAACCCACCTCAAGTTTCTGATTTGTAAATTATGCTTGAAAAAATGTCCCCGAAGGGGGCAAACTCTGCATAACCGCTGGTGACCGAAGGGAACCT
>CAVKCP010000027.1:0-24884 GCA_963654815.1 Lachnospiraceae bacterium
ACAAACTTTTCTCCATACTTCACACATTATTTACACAGGATTATGCTGGTGCGCCAGAATATGTAGATAAAGGCAAGATACGCAGCATCGGACTAAGCAATTTCAATCCTCATCACGTAGAGTCCTTGCTTTCCTATGCAAGAATACGCCCTGTTGTCAACCAAATTGAGATTCATCCTTACATGACCCAGCAGGCAAATGTGGCTTTTACGTTTGACAGAGACATACAAGTGGAAGCATGGGGACCACTCGGACAAGGAACCAATGGGATTATGAACAACCCTGTAATCAAGGAAATTGCTCTACGCCACCACAAGTCAGCAGCCCAAGTAATCTTGCGATGGCATATGCAACGTGGATTTGTCACGATACCTCGTTGTGACAACGAATCCCATACGGACGAGAACCTTCAAATCTTTGACTTTATACTGTCAGCAGATGAAATGGAGAAAATTTATGGTTTAAACAAGAATGAGCGCACTTACGAAAAGAACGACCCAGACAATTTTCCTTGGTAATTGAACAAGTAAAGCAGAGTGGCTTGGAAATCATTCCGTCTCGGAGTGGCTATATTTTCAAGCCCTTTTTGCCAGTGTCAGCCAAGTTTGGTCGAAAAGATGGTTTTCTATATACTGAAGTGGGTTCTATAAATTCCCACCGCAAAACAAGAGTTAATATAACGGGTTGCGTTTTGTCATCTTTCGGTCTCTTTTCGGCCCTATCAGTCTGTTCGTTCAGTCTCTTCACTCATAGACAAATTGTCCTCGAAAACAGCCTCGCAATCTGACAAAGCCAATTTATATAACCCACATGAAGTGATAAACTATTCAGATATTTTGGAGCGAGCAAAGCATCGCAATCAGATATTTTCTGATGAACTTGATGGAAGATAACGGTACGGATTGGATGATTTACTGTTGTATTCTTGTGGGGCACCTATTCTTCTTCGACTAACTCCCACAGATGCTCAACAGCATACAGGGCTTCATTAATAGGGTAATTTGAGTTTCTGGCATTTTCTGCCGATTGCAAGTTTGCGACCCTGAATGTGCCATCCCCATAGTTGACAAGATTAAAACTACGCCGCTATGCCAACACCAAAAATTGCAGTTCTATGTTGAACCTGCATGGTGGATTAAAGATTCTTGTCTTGCTACTTGAAAATTTTTGGCGCATATTTGGTGCAGCCTTAAACGCGAAATCGGCGCAACTCGCTGATTTCTCAACTTGTTACGCCGATATTAGTTGCGGAGGCAGGACTCGAACATGCGACCTCCAGGTTATGAGCCTGGCGAGCTACCAACTGCTCCACTCCGCGATATTAACTTTCTGAAATCAGTGTCATTTCTGAATTGCGAGTGCAAAATTACTCTTTTGTTTTGACACGAGCAAATATATACATACAAAACATTATATTTTTAACACTACAACATACATTTTTCACACTACTACACAAAAATTAAACATACAAGCATCGTTTTTGGTTAATTTCCTGACAGGAACTTTGCCTAAACCATCCATGTGCACATGGCTGGGCACAAGCGATGTATGTACAATGCAACGGAACGTCATCGGGCATGCCAATCAGTCACATTTCAGAAGACACGCTGGGCAAACAGACGCGAAATTGGAGTTCACCTTATTATATATAGACACCACAGATAAGCACGAAGAACCAACAGCAAAGGGCCGGAACAATGAAAAAGTGCAAAAACTTTGTGTAATTGGAATTATTGCAGTACTTTTGCACAACACCAAAGGATGTGCAAAACGAAACAGAATAACAAAAATTCAATAGTATGTCAATATCCAAAACCCGGCAAAAACTTGTTGACGTGGCACGCCAACTGTTCGCAAAAAATGGCATCGCTAACACGACAATGAACGACATCGCCGTGGCGTCGGGCAAAGGGCGCCGCACACTATACACCTATTTCAACCGCAAGGAAGACGTATATTCTGCCGTGATAGAATCGGAACTGGAACGTCTGTCGGACAAGCTCGATGAAGTTGCCGCCATGAAGACACGCCCTCAGGACAAGATAATCGAACTCATCTACACGCATCTGAGCATGATACGCGAGACAGTGGTGCGCAACGGAAACCTGCGTGCCGAGTTTTTCAGAAACATTTGGATGGTGGAGAAGGTACGGAAGAACTTCGACGAGGACGAGATAGAACTTTTCCGCAAAGTGTATGCAGAAGGAAAAGCCGACGGAGAGTTTGACATTGAAGACGTTGACCTTGTGGCCGACATCACGCACTACTGCATAAAAGGTCTTGAAGTGCCTTTCATCTACGGACGTCTCGGCCACGGAATGACCGAAGAGGCGAGCAAACCGCTCGTGGCAAAAGTGGTGTATGGAGCGCTGGGAAAGTCGAACATAAAATAACCCCTGCCAACATCAATTGAAAGAAAAACAAAACCACAAACTTTATAAACACATTAGTATGACAAAATTATTGGAAGGCAAGACTGCGCTGATTACCGGTGCAGCACGCGGAATAGGAAAAGCTATCGCGCTTAAATTTGCCGAAGAAGGTGCAAACATCGCATTCACCGACCTTGTCATCGACGAGAACGGAAAGGCAACCGAGGCCGAAATCGCCGCAAAAGGCGTGAAGGCAAAAGGATATGCCAGCAATGCTGCCGATTTCGCACAGACAGAAGAGGTGGTGAAGCAAGTGAAGGAAGAGTTCGGCTCTATCGACATTCTCGTAAACAATGCCGGAATAACCAAGGACGGACTGATGCTCCGCATGACCGAGCAGCAGTGGGACGCTGTCATCGCCGTCAACCTGAAGAGCGCGTTCAACTTCATACACGCTTGCATACCGGTGATGATGCGCCAGCGCAAGGGTTCGATCATCAACATGGCATCGGTAGTAGGTGTACACGGAAATGCAGGACAGGCCAACTACGCAGCCTCGAAGGCCGGTCTTATAGCCCTGGCCAAGAGCATCGGACAGGAGATGGGTCCCAAGGGAATACGCGCCAACGCCATTGCCCCCGGCTTCATCGACACAGCAATGACACAGGCTCTCACCGACGACATACGCAAGCAGTGGATAAGCAAGATACCTCTCCGTCGCGGCGGAACAACCGAGGATATTGCCAACACAGCCCTTTACCTGGCATCCGACTTGTCAAGCTATGTCAGCGGACAGGTAATCCAAGTTGACGGTGGCATGAACATGTAAAGCATGCTGCCTTTACCAAGAAAATAATCAGTGCATGATTTCTTTCCGCCCTTGACAACACAAGGGTGAAGGGGTCATGCACTTTTCCTTTTTCATACACCTTGACAGATGAAAGTAGTTTACGAAGACAACCACATTATAATAGTAAGCAAGGCCAGCGGAGAGATTGTGCAGGGCGACAAGACGGGCGACAAGACTCTCGCCGATGACGTGAAGGAATACATAAAGCAGAAATACTGCAAGCCCGGCAACGTGTTTCTCGGCATCACACATCGCCTCGACCGCCCGGTATGGGGGCTTGTAGTCTTCGCTAAAACATCAAAAGCCCTGTCAAGACTGAATGCCATGTTCCGCGACGGCAAAGTGCACAAAACCTATTGGGCACTCACGCCGAAACGCAACATACCGACAAGCGGGACTCTTACCAACTGGCTCGTGCGCAACGAGAAGCAAAACAAGAGCTACGCCTACGACCATGAGGTGCCCAACTCGAAGAAAGCCGTGCTTAACTACCGCATTGCTGGACAATCGGACAACTATATGCTCTTGGAAATAAACCTGCTCACCGGCCGCCACCATCAGATAAGATGCCAACTCGCGGCTATGGGATGTCCCATAAAAGGCGACTTGAAATATGGCGCACGCCGCAGCAATCCCGACGGAAGCATATCGCTGTTGTCGCGGAAAGTGGAATTCACACACCCGGTTTCAAAGGAGTCCATCAGTGCCATTGCCTCTTTGCCCGACGACAATCTGTGGCGCGACATTGCCGCAACCATAGGCAACTGACCACAGAACCGCCATGCCTCCCAAACTGAGGCACAGAAAACAAGTAAAAGAACTCCATAACCAGAAAACGCTCTAATGTCGAAGAAAAAAATCATCAAGTGGTCTGCCATAGCTGCATGCACCCCTCTTTTGCTCATTTTCTTACTGACAGTATCGCTTTATATACCGCCAATCCAAAACTGGGCCGTAAAAAAAGCCGCTGCCTACGCCTCGTCGGCAACGGGCATGGACATAAGGATTGACCGCATACGACTGTCTTTTCCGCTTGACTTGGGCGTTGACGGTTTGTGCGTGACACGACAAAACGACTCGCTTCCACAAGTGCGCGACACCATTGTCAACGCGCGCAGCCTTGTGGTCGATGTGAAACTGTTGCCCCTGTTCAACAGCAATGTGGAAATCGACAAGCTCGACTTCGACAGCATAAAGGTGAACACCTCAAATCTTGTAAAGTCGGCCTGCATAAAAGGAAGCATGAAACGGCTCACGCTTGAAAGCCACGGCATCGACCTGAAACACGAAAACCTGTGCCTCGACAAGGCCATGATATACAAGGCCAACGTGGATGTCGCGCTAAGCGACACCGTGCCCGAAGACACAACCCAAACCCCTACATACTGGAAAATAGACGTGGGCAGACTGCAAGTGGCAAAGTCTGCCGTAACCATACACATTCCCGGCGACACATTGCAAGTGTATGCTGGACTGGGTCAGGTGGATGCACGCGACGGGCACTTCGACCTTTTCAAGAACAAATACACGCTGCGCCAGCTGTCTTGGAAACAAGGTAGCGTGCGTTATGACAACACTTTCAAGCAAAGAATAAAAGGGCTTGACTACAACCACATCTCACTTTCCGACATAAGCCTTGGCGTTGACTCGCTTGACTATTCGCCCAACGGTTTGTCGTTGGTAGTAAAGCCGAGCAAACTAAAAGAAAAGAGTGGCATTGTGATAAGCCGATTGTCGGGAAAAGTGCAGATCGACAGCACCCACATACAAATGCCCGACTTGTTTGTAAGCACTCCCGAATCGAAATTGAGTGCTTGCATCTCTATGGATTTCAACACCTTCGACGAGAAATCGCCGGGAAAGATGAACGTGTTGCTGAACGCATCGTTGGGAAAGCAGGACATCTTGCGCTTTCTCGGAAACATGCCCCGCACCTTCACAAAGCGTTGGCCCAACCATCCGCTCACCATAAACGGCGTGGCCAAAGGCAACATGAAACGCCTCGACATCAGCGGTCTGCTCATAAAACTCCCCACGGCATTCACCCTGCGGGCAAACGGTTGGGCACGGAACCTTACCGACATGAAACGTCTGCAAGCCGACATCGGTGTACAAGCCGACACCTACAACCTTGGCTTTGCCACCGCCCTATTGGGCAATTCGGCCAATTCTTTCAGTCTGCCGCAAGGCATGCACTTCAAAGGCAAGCTGAATGCCGACGGCGACAACTATGCCGCCAATTTCCTTGCAAACATAGGCGCCGGACGCATAACCGGCAACGCACGGTTCAACACTGCACGCCTCGCCTACTCGGCCATGATCGATGCGTCGAAACTGCCACTTGCAGCATTCCTGCCGGGCAGCGGTCTGCGTCCGTTCTCGGGAAAAATCGCAGCCAGCGGAACGGGCTTTGATTTTCTGTCGCCTGCAACAAAACTCGATGCCAAAGCCGAAGCTACAAGCCTCGCATACGCAGGCTACAACATGTCGGGCATGAACCTCACCGCAAACGTAAGCAGCGGCGTGGGACATGCAACACTCAACAGCCACAACAAGCTAATGGCTGGCACAATAGACATAAACACACTCCTGAGCCGCAAAAAGCTAAATGCAACCATAAACTGCGACATTGCAAAGGCCGATTTCTACTCTCTCAAACTCACCAATAAGCCTCTCACCGCATCGGTGAAGGCCAATGTGGCCATAGAAAGCGATCTGAAACAGTCGCACTACATAAAAGGTGTGGTGAACGACATCACCATAAGCGACAGCGCAAGGAGCTACCACCCGGAGAACATCGTGCTTGACGTGTTCACACGTCCCGACACCACCCACGCCGCAATAACGTGCGGCGACTTTGCACTGAGGCTCAACGCCAACGACTATTACGACAAGATATTGCGGCACGCCGACGATGTAATGGCCGAAATACAGAAGCAGGCATCGGAAAGATACATCGACCAACTGCGCATAAGGCATCATCTGCCAATCATGTCACTATACGTCAACTCGGGAAAGGAGAACGTGTTCTGCCGTGCCCTCAAGCATTACGGCTACGAAGTGAAGAGCATGCACATCGACATGAGCACATCGCCGAAGGCCGGAGTGAACGGAACGCTCGCCCTCGACTCGCTCGTGACATCGGGAATACAACTCGACACCATACGCCTCGCATTCAGTTCCGACTCTACAACGACCCATTTTGAAGGCAAGGTGCGCAACAACACCGGCAATCCGCAATATGTATTCAATGCGAAATTTCGTGGTGCACTGTTCGAGCAAGCCCTTTATATGGGCACACAGGTGTATGATGCCAACGATAGGCTCGGCGTGGCACTGGGCGTGAAAGCCTCGATGGAACAAAACGGCATTCGCGTAAACCTCGGCGGCGTTGACCCAGTTCTTGGCTACAAGAAATTCAGCGTGAACAAAGACAACTATGTGTTCCTGGCCAACGACAGCCGCATATCGGCCGACATGAAGCTCCGTGCCGACGACGGCATGGGCATCCAGGTATATACCAACGACAGCACCGAAGCTCTGCAAGATGTAACCATCGGCCTGACGAAATTCGATTTGGCAAAGGTGTTGTCGGTAATTCCCTACACTCCCGACGTTTCGGGCATTCTGAACGGCGACTTCCACCTCATCAACATGCCCGACGGCGAGTTGTCGGTATCGTCATCGGTCAACGTAGACAACATGGCTTATGAAAAATGTCCGATAGGAAACATCGGCACCGAGTTTGTATATATGCCCAAAGACGGCGGCCGCCAGCATTATGTCGACGGCACTCTGTCGTGCAACGACTACGAGGTGTGCTCACTCAACGGTTTCTACGACTCTGAAGGTGAGGGCAACCTTTCGGCCAAACTCACCCTCGACCACACTCCGTTGCTGTTGCTCAACGGCTTCGTGCCCGACCAGCTCATCAGCTTCAAAGGCTCGGCCAACGGAAGCCTTACCGTCGACGGCACTTTGTCGCGCCCCAATGTCAACGGCGAGATAAGTTTCGACTCGGCCTACATCGCGAGTGTACCCTATGGCGTTGAGCTTCTCCTGTGCGACGACCCGGTAACGGTCACGGGAAGCCATCTGCTGTTTGAAAACTTTGAGATGTATGCCCACAACGGAAGTCCGCTCAACCTGTACGGCTATTTCGACTTCTCCGACATGGAGAAGATGTGCCTCGAAATGAAAGTGCGTGCCACCGATTATCTGCTCATCGACTCAAAAGAGAACTCGCGGTCGGAGGCTTACGGCAAAGCATACGTCAATTTCCTCGGCGTGGTGAAGGGTCCGCTTGAAAGTCTCACAATGCGAGGCAAACTCGATGTGCTCGGATCGACCGACCTTACATACATTCTGCGCGACTCACCGCTCACCACCGACAACCAAATGAACGACCTCGTGAAGTTTGTAAACTTCCGTGACCCCGATGCCGTGACCGTAACACGGCCGCCACTCACCGGTCTTGACGTCGATCTAACCATGAGTATCGACCAAGGGGCACACATTCTCTGCGCCCTGAACACCGACAAATCGAATTATGTAGACCTTATCGGCGGCGGTGACCTGCGCATGCAGTACAACACGACAGACAACCTGCAACTGTCGGGACGCTACACTCTGAACAACGGCGAGATGAAATATTCGCTCCCCGTCATACCGCTCAAGACATTTGTAATACAAGACGGAAGCTACATCGAGTTCTCGGGCGACCCCATGAACCCGCGCCTCAACATCACGGCAACCGAACAGACGAAGGCTACAGTATCTACCGACGGCGGCTCGGGACGCAGCGTTTCGTTCGAGTGCGGCGTTGTCATCTCAAAGACCCTGAACAATATGGGACTGCAATTCGTCATAGATGCACCCGACGACCAGACCATACACAACGAACTGCAAACCATGTCGGCCGAGAAACGCGGCAAGATTGCCGTGACAATGCTCACCACGGGCATGTATATCTCCGACGGAAACGTGAACTCATTCTCAATGAACAGTGCGCTGAGCGCATTCCTCAACTCCCAAATCAATGCCATTTCGGGCAATGCACTGCGCACGCTCGACTTGAGTTTCGGCATGGACAACACCACGCTCGGTTCTGGATCGGTACACACCGACTACTCGTTCAAGTTCTCAAAACGTTTCTGGAACAACCGCCTGCGCATCGTCGTCGGCGGAAAAGTGTCGTCGGGAGCCGAAGTGGAGAACCAGAACAACACATTCTTCGACAATGTGACATTTGAATACCGCATGAGTGCCACCTCTAACAAATACCTTAACCTGTTCTACGAACGCGACAGTTACGACTGGCTCGAAGGCAACGTGAGCAAGTTTGGAGGCGGATTCATGTGGAAACGCAAGCTGCAGCATTTCCGTGACATATTCCGTTTCAAGACCGAAAGTGCCACAATTCCGGCAATACAGACCGACACCACAACCGAAAAGAAGAAAGATGAAGCAAAAGAAAAATAATACGACAAAACATATCGTGCGCATCCTGGCAATCCTTGCAGTCTTTGCGGCAACAGTATCTTGCTCGTCAACGCGCAACATTCCAGAAGACG
Organism: Lachnospiraceae bacterium; assembly: GCA_963654815.1. Taxonomy (GTDB): domain Bacteria; phylum Bacteroidota; class Bacteroidia; order Bacteroidales; family Bacteroidaceae; genus Prevotella. The sequence continues at coordinate 8,796 of CAVKCP010000027.1, forward strand.
ACCAACTTTATGTCGGGCTGAAAAAAATAGAATACAACAACTACGAGCGCAACGACCATTTCTATTCCACACAGGAGGAAGTGGAAGCCGCACTCGCCACTGCACCCAACGGGGCTCTGTTCGGAAGTTCATACTACCGCACCCCACCCTACCGCCTTTGGATTTGGAACGCATTCACAAAGTCGGAGAGCCATCTCGGGCAATGGATTGCGAAGAATTTCGGCAAGGCACCGGTGCTGATGAGCTGGGTAAACCCGTCGCTGCGCGCACAAGTAGCCCGCGAGCTACTTGTTGCGAGAGGCTATTTCGGGGCCAATGTAGACTATAAGATAATCGAGCAGTCAAACCCGCGCAAGGCAAAGATTGGCTACACCGTAAACCTCGGGCATCTGTCAACAATCGACTCACTGTGTTACCGCAACTTTCCCGACGGCATACAGCAGCTCATCGACTCCACACAATCCCAGGCTCTCATACACAACGGCGACCCGTTTGACGTTTCGCAGCTCGATGCCGAACGCACACGTCTGAGCACACTGCTGCGCAACAACGGCTATTTCTACTACCAGTCGGGCTACGCCTCATACCTCGCCGACACGACAACCGTGCCAGGACGCGCGCTCGTGCATCTGCAATATGCCGATAGCCTGCCCACGCAAGTTGGCCGAAAGTGGCACATAGGGCACATCGACCTGCAGCTCCGCCGCAACTATATGCAGCAACTTAACGACTCGATACGCCACCGCCGCTTCACGGTGCATTACTCCGGCAAACGGTCGCCAATGCGTACACGCGTCATAATGCGCGACTTGAAACTGCGCCCTGGACAACTTTACAGCTATGACCTGCACCAGCAGTCGGTCAACAAGCTCACCGGCATGGGACTGTTCAGCCGTGTTGACATATCGTTCACACCTCGCGACACATCGTCATGGTGCGACACTCTCGACATGACACTCAACTGTATCTTCGACAAGCCATACGATTTCTATGTGGAAACAAACCTCGTGGGAAAGACAACAGGGCGTCTCGGCCCCGGCATAACCATAGGTTTTGCCAAACGCAACGCATTCCGTGGAGGCGAGAAGCTGAGTGTTAACCTCAAAGGTTCATACGAATGGCAGACAGGACACCGGGCCGACGGAACGAGTTCGAAATTCAATTCGTATGAATACGGTGCCGATGCAACCCTCGAACTGCCTCGCCTTATGTTGCCCATGTGGCGGCGCAAGCACTGGTATGAAACGCCTTCGACGGTTATCAAGTTCTCGTCGGACATCATCAAACGCTCGGGATTCTTCAAACGCCATATCGTTTCGGGCGAACTCACCTACAGCATGCAGCCCACAGCCACTTCGGTGCACCAGTTCAGTCCGCTCATCTTGCAATACGAATACATGCAAGACCAGACCGACAAATTCAAGGAAGTGCTCGAACAAAGTCCTTATCTGCTCATTTCCATGGCCGACCAGTTCGTGCCCAAGATGCGCTACACCTACACCTACTCGTCGCCCACCAGCTACCGAAACCCTATATACTGGCAAACGACAGTAAGCGAAGCGTCGAACATACTCTCATTGGGCTATCTGGCTGCCGGAAAGAAATGGGGCGAAAAGGGCAAGACCATGTTCAAGAATCCATACGCACAGTTTCTGAAAATAGAGACCGACCTGCGCAAGACATGGCGCACGACAGAACACAGCACCCTTGTCGGGCACGTCAATGCAGGCGTAATCTGGTCGTATGGCAACGCAACAAGTTCGCCTTACAGCGAGCAGTTCTATGTGGGAGGTGCCAACAGCATCCGCGCCTTCAACGTGCGCAGCATCGGACCGGGATCTTATCACACCGACAAGTCGAACCTTTCTTATATGGATCAGACCGGTGACATCATGCTGCAGGCCAACCTCGAATTCAGACCACGCCTGTTCGGCAACCTCTACGGTGCGGTTTTCATCGATGCCGGAAACGTCTGGGCCATGCGCGACGACGGCTACCGAACCGGGGCGAAATTCAATGTCAAGAACGCTTTGAAGGAGATGGCACTCGGAACGGGCATCGGCATACGCTACGATTTGGAGTTTTTCGTGCTGCGTCTTGACTGGGGAGTAGGACTGCACGTGCCTTACAGAAGCGGTTTCTACAACATGCCAAGCTTTGGAGACAGCCAAAGTCTGCACTTTGCAATAGGCTATCCGTTCTGACACTGCCCCGAAGCCTCAACCGTGCGCACAATGGTGCGGCAAACAACGGCACATGACACCACGCCCTACAAGGCAGGTGTCATGTGCCGTTATTCTTACATAGGCGGTGACAACGGCACTATTAAAATTTAATGTCGCATTATTTGTCGTTTCGCCCAAATTTGTTACTTTTGTAAATGAAACCCGTTGCCGCGTGTCACTATGAAAAACAGCCGTGGCATTACGGCACAGTACATCCTCAATAAGGAAAAGTTTTAACGAATTTAACTATAAAATATTATGAAACCGACACTATTTCTTCTAGCAGCAGGAATGGGAAGCCGCTATGGCGGTCTTAAACAACTCGACGAACTCGGCCCCCACGGCGAGACCATAATGGACTACTCCATCTACGATGCCATAAATGCAGGCTTCGGCAAACTCGTATTTGTAATCAGAAAAGACTTTGAGGAAGCCTTCCGCCGCATTGTCCTCTCTAAATATGAAGGCCACATTCCATGCGAACTGGTATTCCAAAGCCTCGACGCGCTGCCCGAAGGCTTCACCTGTCCGGAGGGACGCACCAAGCCATGGGGCACAAACCATGCGCTCATGATGGGCGAAAGCGTGATAAACGAACCGTTTGCTGTGCTCAACTGCGACGATTTCTACGACCGTGACGCATTCCGCGTAATGGGAAAATGGCTCTCCGAACTGCCCGAAGGCTCTACCGGCAAATATGCCATGGTGGGTTTCCGTGTGGGCAACACCCTTTCTGAAAGTGGCACAGTTAGCCGTGGCATCTGCGAAAACGACGCCAACCACCACCTCACATCAGTAGTGGAACGCACCAAAATACAGCGCATCGACGGCGTGGTGAAATATCTCGACGACAACGGCGAATGGGTCGCAATACCCGACACGACACCTGTTTCAATGAATTTCTGGGGCTTCACACCCGACTATTTCAAGCACAGCAACGATTACTTCAAGACATTCCTCGCCGACCCGAAGAACATGGCAAACCCCAAGAGCGAGTTCTTCATTCCGCTTATGGTTGACAAACTCATACACGACGGCACAGCCACATGCGAAGTTCTCGACACCATTTCGAAATGGTTTGGCGTTACCTATCCCGAGGATCGCCCCGATGTAGTGGCCAAGTTCAAGAAACTTGCCGACGACGGCATCTATCCCGAGAAGATGTTCTGACACATCTTTCACAACAGACACATATTAAATAATACCGGGGCAACACACTCTAAGGGTGTTGCCCCGGTATTTTTCTTTCAATCAATTGCTGATTTATTGTGTTTTCCGGGCCTTCACATAAGGCATGATCACACCCGTAAACTCCTGTTCAAAGTTCGGAGTGAAAACATCCTTGCCTATATTCCCGAGAATTTCATCCACAGTCCAATACCGCCCGCCGTCAAGTTCTGATGCCGACGGGCACACTTCACCGTCATATACAGTGGCAAACACATTCACCAATTCGCGTTCACGGGCACTCGCAAAGACATATTTTGCAAGCGGTTCGGCAACGAAGCCTTCAATGCCCAGCTCTTCCTTGACCTCGCGGCGCAACGCAACAGGCACGCTTTCGCCATAATCCACATGTCCGCCACAGGCAGTGTCCCACTTGCCGGGCTGTATGTCTTTCCACGAAGGACGCTTCTGCAAATACAGACGGCCACAGTTGTCAAACACATGCAGATGCACCACGGGGTGCAGCAACATGCTCCCACCATGCGCACGGCTTCTTGTCATCGACCCCACGACATTCCCGTCGGGGTCTACAATGGGAAACATCTCTTTCCCGTTATCTTGCATTTTCTCCATATTCAACTCACACTATACAAGAATGGAGACCTGTTCCGCGCGACGGACAAGTCTCCATTCAGTCATTATCTATATGCAGCCACACGAAGTTCGCATGTCGGCACTGCATTGTTTTTACCTAATTCTGTCGGCAGCCCTCACCAGTTTCTCATCGTTCAGGATGCCTTTCCGTGCCATGAGGTTGAGCAAAATGCTCACCATTGGCAGGCAAAGTGCAAACGACACATGGAATGTTGCGTCGGGCGTTGCCACCTTCTTTATAAGCACCCCATAGACTACATACCATGCCAAAAGCAAGAAAATGTTGCACACACACATCTTGCTCTGCAACATGCGGTTTCTGTACAAGAACACCGTGACGATGCTCAACAGTCCGCTAAGCGACAATAGCACGAAAAGCGGACATGCAGAGAAGTCGTGATAGCCGTTGCCCGAAATCCAAAGGTTATACACCTTCGGCCCGATGCCCATTCCTGCCGGTTCAAGTTCGCCTACGGGTAGACACAGACACACTACCGACAAGACAAAAGCCACGAACAGGAAAACCGATTGTTTACGCTGCAACATTACGCTTCCTCTTGGTTGTTTGCCTCGTTGTCCTGCGAAGGATCACGGTAATACACGCTTCCTTCAACAAATTCCTGTGTGGCCAGCAATGTGGGTTTCGGCAGTTTCTCGTAGTAGCGCGATATTTCTATCTGCTCACGGTTCTCGAAAACCTCCTCAAGCGAATCGTTATATGAAGCGAACTCAGCCAATTTTTTGTTGAGGTCTTGCTTTATTTCAACAGCAATCTGGTTTGAGCGCTTTGAAATGATGGCAACACTCTCATAGATGTTACCGGTTTCATTGCACAAGTCCATGATGTTTCTTGTGACAGTATTTACCGGAGCCTTTGACTTTTTGTAATCCATAAATAGTTTTTATATTTAATCTTTTGTAAATTCCTTACACTTGCTTATATATTTCTCGGCAGTTGTCTTGTCCTTCGAGTCGGGATATTCGTTGATGAAGCCATAGCACTCGTCCTCGGCATCCTGATAGCGTTCGAGCTTTTTCTCCTCAACACTCTGCTGAGCCAGTTCATATTTGCTTTTCATAACAAGCAGAGAGAACTTTTCGCGCAAAGCCGAGTAAGGGTAATCCTTAAGTGCATTCTGCGCCGTTATTATGCATGCTTCATAGTTGTTTCCGCCGTAAGTGCAGTTTCCAAAATACTGTCCCAAATCATAATACAACTGAGCCGAATAGAGTTCTTTCTGCACGAGTTTGTCCTGCAGCTCAAACATGCGCTGCTGGGCCACCGACTTGTTCTTTGCGTCGGGAAACAAATCGAGATAATCCTGGAATGCCGAGATCGCGCTCACGGTCTGCGACTGGTCGAGGCGTGGCTCGGGCGTAGACTGATAGAGGCTTTCTCCTACATAGAACTCGGCAGATTCGGCATAGTTACCCTTCGGATAACTTGAATAATATTTCTTGAATGTGGCCGCAGCTCCCTCATAATCCTTGTCGCAATATTCGGCCATTGCAAGCATATAAAGGCTTTCCTGACCGTCGTCGGTGCCTTTCTTCATCGTCACGAGATCCTGCAACAAAGTTGAGGCGCGTGTATATTTGCCCCTTGCAAAGCACTCCTTTGCGTATTCATATTTATATGCTAAATCACTTGTCTTGTAGACACGGTTAAACTCATTGGCACAACCTGAAAACAAGAACGATGCCAACAACACGGCATATATGTGTATCTTCATAATTCACGCTTTTGAGGTGCAAAAATACACATAATTCGCTTATTCTCAAAGTGCACGTTTGTTTTTTTTGAAAAAAATAGGTTTCTTTTGTATATATCCTTGCTTTTTTATTATTTTTGCGACTTGCAAATTGTCTGCCGAACATATGAAATTCAAACTGACATCAGAATATTCGCCCACGGGCGACCAGCCGCAAGCTATCGACGAGCTCGTTGATGGCATACGCCGTGGCGACCGTTCGCAAGTGTTACTGGGCGTTACGGGGTCAGGAAAGACATTCACCATGGCCAATGTCATTTCTAAAATCAACCGCCCCACCCTCATACTGAGCCACAACAAGACACTCGCCGCCCAGCTGTATGCAGAGATGAAAGGCTTCTTCCCTGACAATGCCGTGGAGTATTACGTTTCCTACTACGACTACTACCAGCCGGAAGCCTATCTTCCAGCCTCCGACACTTATATAGAAAAAGACCTTGCCATAAACGAGGAGATTGACAAACTGAGGCTGTCGGCCGTGAGTGCGCTACTGTCGGGGCGCAAAGACGTTGTTGTTGTGTCGTCGGTGTCGTGCATATACGGCATGGGTGGACCTACGGCAATGGCCAACAGCATCGTAAAGATAAACAAAGGGCAGACAATCGACCGCAACGAGTTTCTGCGCAAACTTGTAGCTTCGCTGTATGTGCGCAACGACATCGAACTGAAACGCGGCAATTTCAGGGTGAAAGGCGATACCGTTGACATATTCATGGCTTACAGCGACAACATTTTGAGAGTGAGTTGGTGGGACGACGAGATTGACTCCATTGAGGAACTCGACAGCACCGACTTTCACCGCATCGCAACTTTCGACGACTACCAAATTTATCCGGCAAACATTTTCGTTACCTCGAAAGACCAGACCGACAATGCCATACGCCAAATACAAGACGACCTCACCAACCAAATAGCATTCTTCGAGGAGGCCGGCGACCACATACGCGCACAGAGAATAAAAGAACGGGTAGAATATGACATGGAAATGATTAAGGAACTCGGCCATTGCAGCGGCATTGAAAACTATTCGCGCTATTTCGACGGACGCAATGCCGGCGACAGACCATACTGCCTGCTCGATTTCTTCCCGAAGGATTTTCTAATGTTTATCGACGAGAGCCATGTGAGCGTACCGCAAATCGGCGCAATGTATGGCGGCGACCGTGCACGCAAGCAGAACCTCGTTGAGTATGGATTCCGGCTTCCGGCAGCATTCGACAACCGTCCGTTGCGCTTCGATGAGTTTATGGATATGACCCATCAAGTGGTGTATGTGTCGGCCACACCAGCCGATTTCGAACTGAGAGAGGCCGACGGCGTTGTCGTAGAGCAGATAATACGCCCCACCGGACTTCTCGACCCTGTGATAGAAGTGCGCCCAAGCGAAAACCAGATAGACGATCTTGAAGAGGAAATACAGAAGCGCAACGAGCAAAACGAGCGCACTCTCGTCACGACTCTCACGAAAAGAATGGCCGAAGAACTCACCGAATACCTCGCCGACCACGGCATAAGGGCCTGCTACATACACAGCGACGTGGCCACGCTCGACCGTGTGAAGATAATGAACGACCTGCGCGAAGGTGTCTACGACGTGCTTGTCGGGGTCAACCTGCTGCGCGAGGGGCTTGATTTGCCCGAAGTTTCGCTCGTGGCAATACTCGATGCCGACAAAGAGGGATTTCTAAGAAACCACAGGTCGCTCACGCAAACTGCCGGACGTGCGGCCCGCAACGTCAACGGAAAGGTGATAATGTATGCCGACACGATAACCGAAAGTATGCAACGCACCATCGACGAGACTGCAAGACGCAGGCAAATACAGCTCAACTACAACGAAAGCCACGGCATAACACCGCAGCAAATAAAGAAAGCCATAAACGGCGACTTGGCCAACAGCCAGCCTAAGCGCGACACGAAAGCAGACACGCAGCACAAGATTGCAAAATACAAGCCCTACACCGAGCCCGACCCCATGGCCTTTGCAGCCGAACCCATAGTGATGAAGATGACGCGCAAGCAGCTCGAGAAGAGCATTGCCGCCACCACCGAACTCATGAAAGAGGCTGCAAAATCGCTCGATTTCCTGCAAGCCGCCCAATATCGCGACGAAATCGTAAGGCTACAATCGCAGCTCAACAATGCCAAACAGTGACAAAAAGGCGGCATTTGTTTGGCAATATGAAGTTTTGTTTATAATTTTGTAACATTAAAGTGCCATATAAGCCAAATGGCGAAACAGGCGCGACTTGCTGTGAAAGCAGTCCACACTACAACAACAACCCAAGAAGAAACAACATTTTTTAATCATAAAACAGTAACAATATGTTTGAAGGACAACCGAAAGGTCTCTATGCGTTGGCACTTGCCAACACCGGCGAACGCTTTGGCTACTACACCATGCTTGCCGTGTTCCTGCTCTTTCTCCAAGCCAATTTCAACTGGAGCGAAGGTCTGGCAACAACAGTTTATTCAAGTTTCCTTATGCTCGTCTATTTCCTCCCGATTATCGGAGGAGCAATTGCCGACAGAATAGGCTTCAACAAGTGTGTCACGCTCGGCATCTTCGTGATGTTCATAGGCTATCTGTGCCTCGCTGTTCCGGCCGGAAACGGAACTCCGGCCATTGCACTTATGGGTGCGGCACTCGTGCTCATCAGCGTCGGAACTAGTCTTTTCAAGGGCAACCTGCAGGTAATGGTGGGCAATCTCTACGACAGTCCCAGCATGCAGGGCAAGCGCGACTCGGCATTTTCCATATTCTACATGGCCATCAACATCGGTGCTCTGTTCGCCCCCACCGCCGCAGTAAAGATAATGGACTATGCACAGAGTGCCCTTGGAGTGAGCGAGGCCGACTCCTACCACTTCGCTTTCGGCGTGGCATGCGTGTCGCTCATCGTCTCGATACTCATCTACTACGGTTTCAAGAGCACCTTCGCCAGCGTATGCGAGGCTCCCACCGGCAAAGAGGCAGCCAAGACAACGGCAAACACCGAAACAATATCGCCCGCCGAGACGAAAGACCGTCTCGTGGCTCTGTTCCTCGTGTTCGTGGTTGTGATATTCTTCTGGATGGCATTCCACCAAAACGGTGCAACACTCACGCTCTTTGCACGCGACTTCACCAACACACAGGCCACCGGATTAACCGGCATGCTGTTTGACGTTACCAACCTTGTGGCAGTCATCTTCATAGTTTATGCAGCATTTGCACTGGCCGGTGCAAAGACAGCAAAAGGCAAAACCATTTCAAGTGTCGTAATACTCCTGTGCCTTGCATTCCTTGCCTACAAATACACTGAGTCGGTAGACACCGAAGTAGCCCTTGCCGCTCCCCTCTTCCAGCAGTTCAACCCGTGCTTCGTTGTAGGTCTCACGCCTGTGTCAATGGCCGTTTTCGCATGGCTTGCAAGAAAAGGCAAAGAGCCTTCGGCACCGAGGAAAATCGGACTGGGCATGCTCGTTGCCGGACTGGGATATGTAATAATGGTATGCTCGTCGCTGGGTCTTACCTACGACGGCGGCGGAAGAGTATCGCCCAACTGGCTTGTCAGCACTTATCTTGTGCTCACCTTCGCCGAACTTCTGCTGTCGCCAATGGGCATCAGCTTCGTCTCGAAGGTAGCTCCTCCCAAATACAAGGGCGTGATGATGGGTTGCTGGTTTGGCGCAACGGCCATAGGCAATTTCCTGGTGATGATTCCCGGACTGTTGTGGAAGCACATTCCGCTCGCAGGCGTGTGGGGCGTGCTCGTGGCACTGTGCCTGCTCTCGTTCCTGTTCATATTCTCTGTAATGAAGAAACTTGAGAAAGTGAGCTGACAACAACAACGATAGTTATAATCCAACCGAATTTGGCAGGCGGAAAACGAAATCGTTTTCCGCCTGCCTTTTTTCTTTCATAATCCACCAATTATTGATACTTTTGCATAAACACCTGTAAGACAGTGATGCCAAAGAATATTGTTTTGGTAAATTGTGCAGGAAGAGTTGACACATACACACATACAATACATATTATAATGATGACAATACAGCAAGCAATAACATCACGCCACAGCGTCAGAAATTACAGTCCGGAGTCACTTACAGCTGCACAGATTGATGCCTTGCAGAAAGAGATCGACCGCTGCAATGAGGAAAGCGGTCTGCACATACAGTTGGTCACTGCCGAACCCAAGGCTTTCCACGGCATAGCCTCCTACGGCAAGTTCTCGGGAGTGGAGAATTATTTCGTAATGGCGGGGCCGAAGAAAGACTGGCTCGACTACCGCGTAGGCTATTATGGTGAGCGGCTTGTGTTGCTTGCACAGTCGTTGGGGCTCAACACATGTTGGGTGGGATTGACCTACCGCAAGGTGACAACGGCCTTTCAACTGCACGACAACGAGAAAGTGGCTTGCACAATAGCCCTCGGACACGGCACCACACAAGGACACGAACACGAAATCAAGACCGTCAGCCAAGTGAGCAATGCAAACGATGCGACACCGCAATGGTTTGTAAATGGGGTGAAAGCGGCTCTGTTGGCACCCACCGCAATCAACCAGCAGAAGTTTTATTTCGAACTCACCGACAAAAAATCACCATCAGGAAAGCCTCTTGTCACCGGCCGCCGACAGTTCTCTATGTTTGGCTACACGCAGATGGATCTCGGCATAGCACGCCTGCATTTCGAACTCGGTGCCGGACTTGACAACTTTGAGTGGTCGGAAAAACTCTGAAGCATCTGTTGATGCAGCCGTTTCCAGCTGCACCTACACACTTGTTTCAGAATAGGATGAATACCACAAATGAGACAACGTATGCAAGAAATAACCTTTCGAACAATAAAACAATCTGCAACAGACTCCACCACAACCGTAACAAACTATTTGCTTTAAGTAGGTGTTCAAAATTATTTGACATGGATATGCGCCTTATTTTTGGTTGTATGTTCGGGTTGAAGAGGGAGTGTAGCGGGCTACACGACCGATGAAAGCCGGGCATACAGCCAAAAAGAAAGTGCAGAGACATGTCAAAGTATAATAAACATCTGCTGACATATAAGTATATACGAATAATTTTGAACACCTACTTATGACAGAACAAAACAACAATACCGATGTACGCGTCATCGTAACCACCGATGCGCCCTACGCAGGCAACGTGACGCGCATTCCGCAGGACATACAGAAAAAGGCATTGCATCTGTGCTGGAAATACAACACTACCGACCCGTCGGACAGTGAAGCACAGGCCGCCATACTCAAAGAGTTGCTTGGCACTTGGCATGAGAACGTGGCGATAATGCCCAACGTACACTTCGACTACGGCATCAATACACACTTTGCCGGCGGACACGTCACGTTCGTAAATTTCGACTGCGTGTTTCTCGACACATCACCTATATATATCGGAGAAGATGTTTTTATCGCACCCAAATGCGTGCTGGCCTGTGCCGGACACCCCGTCAACTCAGAACAACGGCGCGACGAACCGCTCACACAAAGCAAACCCATACACATAGGCAACAACGTATGGTTGGGCGCGAGTGTCACCATCATCGGCGGCGTTGACATTGGCGACGGTTCTGTCATTGCCGCAGGTGCAGTTGTCACCAAGGAGATTCCTGCCGGAGTAGTGGCCGGAGGCGTGCCGTGCAAGGTGATAAGGCAAATAACAGAGGCCGACAGAATAAAGCCAGAAGAAATAAAGTTCTAAACCCCGGGAAAAGGAACAAGCAAGAAACCTACAATTTTCTTACAGCACATGGCATTGCCTATGAGGTTACGGAGCACGGTGCAGTCTATGACATGGAAGAGATGGATGCACTGGAGTTGCCGCACAAAGAGGTACTTGCCAAAATGTCAAAGAACACGGCAATGAAGTCCGTATGATGTAGGCTATTATTCACCAGACAATTCGAATGATTATGCTGAAAGACAACAATTTCTATACCCCCTTTATGGGCGACAACAACACTTTGAGTGTTGGTCTAAATCCTTTGGGATTACGTACAGCGTCAGAACAACTGTTTACCACTCTGTTGCCGGGTCTAAACGTCGTGACCTTACGCATCAGATATTACAGTTTTTATTGCTGGTTGTTGAAACGTTTCTATACCCAACGCTCTCAGGCAAATTTGTCTGCCATACGTCGGCATATTCGCTTGTCGGAGTTGCTTATGGCATTGATTCACGCCCAAAGCAACAACAATGTTGGAGTGCCTGGCATAACTAGGGCTTTGAATATTATAGGAAGAGACGGCGACATTATCAATTTCAATGAGGACGCAATGCCGGGAGGCAAACCAATAGGAGGATATTGGAAAGGCTCTATTGGCGCGTTTGGAACATACTATGTCGCATCGCTTCAGGAATTGGGAATCATTCTTCCACTTGCCGACAATACCAGTTTGTATAATGTAACACCTCAGACCGACGATTACATTTCAGGCGAAGAACTGGCTGATGCTTTTGCCGAAACAGTTGGCGAAGAACTGGCGCATACTTTCGAGAGTTGTGCAAGAGACGGAATCGTAACCCGGCAGCAATTGGCCGACATGGAGCACACATTTCAGTCACACAATCTGCCCGACAACAAGGAAAGCCAACTGTTGCTCAGATTGCTGTTGCAAAACGATCGTCCTACATCGAAACGAGAAAGCCACTTCAGACGAGACACCCTCCGCTTGTTGCTACGTTTCCTGAACGACACGGATATCAATGGGTTCTCCGAACTTGATTTTGCAAAATATGTTTACAACCGATACAGCAACGGCCATGACAACAGTGTTGCCGCCACCGGATGGTATGCCTACTATCTGAACGACAGCCGACAGTATGAGGCACTGAATATCTTTAACGTGGTATTAAACCGGTTGAAAGAAAGCACCCGACCGGGGCAGTGGGAAAACATCGATGAATTTACTTCACAATTGTCCGACGAAGTGTGCCACTCACTGAAAGCTACAAACATGACTGTCCGTGAGGTGTTGGCCAATTGGAAAACCGAAGATACCATACAATCACCATTGGCAAAGTCATTCCACGTCATTCTTGGCAACTACAAATGCAATTCCCATTATCAGTCATGCAAAACCATTATCCGTACATTTTTCAGAAGCGTAAGCAATGATGCATTGGACGCTTTTGACACATTGGAAAAGCATTTGGATGTCACTATGCGCACATTTGTCAAGCAATACTTAACCGAAGAAATCATTTACAGACACTATTCTGAGTCTATGCGCAAGTTCAGTCAGAATGGAATACCCACCCAAAAGATCACTATTGAGAACGGATTTGTAAGGGGATTGTCAACATATGAGGCAACACACAGTTCACCACGTATTGACACACTGAGAAACTATGCTACAGATTTGGGGCTTGTCAATAGATATAAAGTTACAGCAAAAGGCATCAAACTTCTAAAATCACTGGAAAATGATTGAGCGAAAGAATATTGTAAACCTGTTGAGCAAAAGAACCAAAGCCAACGTATATCATTCGGCCATACTGACTTGTTTTAATTTCGACCCTATATTCTTTGAGTCGGTATATCTTCCTGCTTTACGTTCTCAGGGAATTACCAACGTGATAGTGCTTATGGATGCAGGCATGTACGACAAGATGCTTGCCGATTCTTCGTATGCCTGTCACAGTGTGTCACCCGTAAACTACACTTTGGTAAGGCAAGAGAACAGACATCATGGAGTGTTCCATTCAAAAATTGTCCTTCTGTTTGGAGAGGAAGAAGGCGCGATAGTTGTTGGCAGCGGCAACCTTACATTCAGCGGCCTGTCAAACAACGAGGAAGTGTGGAATGCTTTTCATGTCGCCGGAAACGAGTCGGTGCATTATCCGTTGTTGTTAAAGACATGGAATTATATAAACGAGGCATTACAGGATTCATCTTCACTTGTAGAAAAGCAACTTGGGTGGATTAAAGAACAAAGCCTTTGGCTGCAAGACAAAGACTACGCAGATTTGGTAACGCTTGAGTCCGGAGAAGAATGTTCTATAATTTACAACAGCACCACAAGTGGAATTCTCGATGACGTTGCAAGAGCAATCGGAGATGCCAATGTAGAGGAGATAACCGTCATCGCCCCGTTCTACGATACCGACGGCAATGCTATAAAAGAATTGGAAAAAAGGTTCAAGCCCAATCGGCTGAATTGTGTTCTGGATTTGCAAAGACAAAGTGCCCCCTTCGCTTTGTTGAATGCGAATACAGATATAGCGTTCTACAAGCACACGGCCTCAAATTCCTTGCATGCAAAGATTATCGAATTTCAGACAGACAACGGAACCTGGTTTTTGAGCGGCAGTGCAAATGCCGGAAACATGGCCTTGGGATTAGACCAAACTGTATATAACGACGAAGCGTGTGTACTGATTCACAGTTTTGAAATGAAAAACTATGTTGAGGAACTCGGAATAAAGTATAAACCGTTGAACGATGACGAGCGCAAATCAATCGAACGTCCACAACAAACCCAAACAGAGCCTTCATGCTTAACGACCAAGTTAAAGGCTTGCGAAGAAAAAGACGGGAAAGTGTATCTGCATTTTTCAAAGAGCGGCATTAAAGGGAATGCCGCAATATTGGATAAGAACCTAAATGAAATATACAAAAAGGATATTGTTACAAGCAATACGGTGGAACTCCTTATGGACGAATCTTTGCTTGGCAAAAGCCACATGGCCGTGTTAAAGGACAGTGAAACAAACATATCCAATCGTTGCCTAATCATCAAAGAACTGCACATTGAAAGTTGTAATCCCGACCCAAAACGCCGCAGGTTGTCAAATTTGCTTGATGATGATGATTTGCTTCAGAACTTTACCCACATTTTGGGTTACATTGAATTTGACGAGAATGACAAAAAGCCAAAGTCGGTTAGCCTGACTACAAAACCGTCATCTTCAAAAAGCAAAGAAGATATGGTTGTCATACAAGATCGTTTCAACGATTTAAAAGACAGTTCTTTGGCTATAAGCATGCATTCGGGAGTGCGCATTCTTACTTATTTGCAACAAATTCTCTTCAAGAAAGAAGATGCAGAAAGGAGCGATGACGACCTGCTCGACATAGCCAAGGAAGAGAACGGGGACAACGACAAGAAAGACTCGGCTGATGAACCACAGGAAACTGAAACAAGTTCTGTGGCCGACGATGCCCAAAAGATGATGTCGAGCATTGTCTGTTTTCTGAAGAACATGCAGAAGTTCCTTATGGAGAAGACCAAGGACACCAGCATTCATGGCGAAACAAGCAATACTATCAACAAGCCAAAACTTATGGCTGTGCCTGGATTGAATGCAAGTTCGGCATTTGCCGTTGCATCAGGAGCAGTACTTGTTTTGATGAACAAATATGGCTCTTACATAATCAAGCGCAGAGAAGTAAGAGAATTACTGATTAAATGCGCAGGACTTTTCTTCTCGCTCTATGCAAACGCTGTTCCTGCCGACAACAGCAACAGAAGCATCAAAACAAGAACATTGATAAAGGATGCCTCGATTACGTTGCTTTCTGCACTTTCCTTCTTCGAATTCAGGAAAGACGACATGACGCTTCCTTTGGTGATTCTTAATTGCCTTGACCTGTGGCATGGAAAGGAAGAACTGCAAAGTGTAATCCCTCTATATGAAGAACAATTGCCTAAACTGACTACTGAAAACCTTTGCCAAAAGACAGTGGACAGAATCAGAAGCGTGGCAAACGTATATCTCGAAGGAGATGCTCCCGTGATAGAATTCAGCCGCAATGATGATGTCGTTTATCTATACAAGAAAGGCTATGGATTCATGTTGGCAGACAACATCAATATCGATTCTGACGGTTTGACATACGAATGTCATAGCTCATGGTTTGACGACAAGTCCAACAAATCAAGTGCCACAAAATTCAAAGGTTATAAGAGCCTGTAAAAGACTTGAAACTTGTATGGTGGGTTCTATAAATTACCACCGCAAAACAAGAATTAATATAACGGGGTGCGTTTTGTCATCTTGCGGTCTCTTTTCGGTCCAATCCGTCTGCGCGTTCAGTCGTATAGCCGGCGCTTTTCTTCACTCGCAGACAAATTGTCCTCGAAAACAGCCTCGCAATCTGGCATAGCAAATTTATAGAACCCACCATGGCATAGGCTTGAGACCATGAAAATATCGGTTAGCAAATCGAAGAAAAGTAAGTATATATGATTGTATATCACATCGTTATAGGATTTTCTTTCGTTTTCTTTCTTTTGCTTATTTCGGGGATTTTCGGTGCATTTT
>CAVKCP010000028.1:0-23623 GCA_963654815.1 Lachnospiraceae bacterium
ATTTATTGGTGTCCGGTAAACTTTTGATCTAACATAGTAAAACGTTGAATGGATGTTCTTTATAAGTTTTTGGGAAATTCGGGGCTTACTTTTGTCTATTGCATAGTTTTCTATTCATTGCCCCTGAAAGGGGCGCATATTATAGGATAGGGGCTTGCCCCTATCTATCAAAGCACACCGTCTTTTGCCCCTGTAGGGGGCGCATAATTCATTGTAATATTGAAATATGCGCCCCCTACAGGGGCAAATTTGTTGAAAACAATAAACGCAGGGGCAAGCCCCTGCGCTATAATCTGTCGTCCCTACGGGACTTTCCAGTTACTAAGTTTTTACCGGACACCAATAATTTTTGTTTTCAGACATCTCATACCAATAAACACCTGCAACACACATTGAATTTGCTTGCTAAAGCAGTTCTTTTTCAAGTTGCCACAACTGATGTACGAGCTTACAGCGGTCGATGCACGCGCTTATCCCAACCGATGCGAGCCAGTTTTATGGCTTCCTGCCCCAAAACAACGGGCATAGAAGCAATGGTGCGCAGTGGTTTTTTCCCCATTATTACGGATATGATATTAACGGTCTGCCAAACGATGGTGCGTGAAAACCGAAACAAATAGCTAAGCGTTGCCACCCACTCCCAATTAACAAAACAAAAAAATCTCCTTCCTGCGCATATCTTGTAAGCAGGAAGGAGATTTTCTATTGTGGGCGATGCGGTTCTTTTCTGTATGGTCTTCGCCGTTGCTATTTGTGAGCTACATCAATAAATTTCACGACTTGTCGCAATATACGGCTATCATCCATTTTGTCTTTTCTTCATGAAATGGCGTGCAACAAAATAGATTACGCCAATTACGACAAGGGCTACAATAATCCACTTTATATATTCTCCATAACGCAAAATCTCGTCGTGGAGACGTTCTTCGGGAACAATACTGTGCAGATACCATCCCAAACCGGCGAGTACGCAGTGCCAGGCCCCGGCTCCGATTGTCGTGTAGAGCAGGAATTTCCCGTAATGCATTTTTGCCAATCCTGCCGGAATGGATATCAAATGGCGTATCCCGGGAATAAGACGTCCCGTTATTGTGGCCACCATTCCGTGGTTGTCAAAATAGCGTTCGCTTTTTTCCACCTTTTCCTGGTTAAGCAGACACAGATGTCCCAATCTGCTATTTGCAAATTTGTATATGATAGGGCGTCCAAGATAATAACCTGCAAAGTAGTTGATTGAGGCTCCAACATCGGCTCCTAATGTGGAGAAAAGAATGACAAGGAAGATGTCTACATTACCGGCTGCGGCATGGTAAGCAGCTGGTGCCACTACAAGTTCTGACGGTACGGGGACTACGGTGCTTTCAAGAAGCATCAAAAGAAATATTGTTCCATAATTCAGATGGCCCAATAAAGAAGCTATCCAATTCATTTTCTGTTGCTTTTACTGATTTTTATGGGTTATTTGTTGTGTCGTTATTGCTGCCGTCGGTCTCGTATTCGTAATATTTTTCAGGCGGAATACCTTTTGGAAAACTCTCACTAAATACGATTCTCGTTTCATCGGGATTTTCGTTGCAGGCCTTTTTCAATGTCGCGAGATATTCTTCCCTACGGTTTATGCGCTTGCAACACGATGCAAGATAGGCTAAGCCTTCGCCGTTTTTGCCCTTGTTCATTTCAATGTAGGCTTTGAACATCTTATAGGCAACCCCAGAATATCCGCAGTCGTAAGTTGACACGGCAACGCGGTAGAATATGTCTTTTGAGAAATTCGAATCATTGAGGGCCGACATAAAGCTGTTGAGTGCATTTTTTATGTGCCCGTGTTCAAGCATTATATGTCCGCGCACCACCTTTATGTTTGCCTTGTTGCATTCAGGCAAAGCTTCTGCTTTGTCGATGTAGTCAACAGCTTCCACCTCACGGTTCATTTGCGACAATGTGAAGGCAAGGTTCTGGTAGATGTCTGACAGGTTGCGCTTATCACGTCCTGTCATTGCCAATGCCTTGCGATACTCCTCCTCGGCTTCTTCGAAACGCGACAGATTGAGCAACGCATTGCCGGCAAACATATAACCGGTGGGGTCGTTGGGGCATATTGATATGAAGCGTCGGTAGTAGGCGAGAGCCTCTTCAAAATTGCACAGGCAATACAATCCGTTTGCCTTGTTGAGAATTGCCTCGTCGTCGTTTGGGTCAATCGCTATCGAAAATTCGCTGCTTGTTATCGAGTCGTTTATATGGTTGCGCATATATTGTGACGATGCAAGGTTGTTCCACATGTGGTTGGAATAGGGGTCTTCATCGATAAGCGATTCAAATATGCGTTCACTTTCCTCGTATTTGCCCTCACCGAATGCAATGCGGCCTTTCAGTTCGCGGTAATCGGCAAGCTCCGGCTCGTCAGAGAGGTCGAGCCATTCGCGCGCCTTGTCGGTGAGATTATAGTCCATGTACAATGTCGATACATCGAGCACATAGTCGGGCACGTCATCTTCGTCGATTTTTTGCATACAGTCATGCAGATACCTGTCGGCTTCGTCATCTTTCTCTTCCGAAATCATGATTTCGGCCACAAGGTAAATGCAGTCCAAATCAAGCTGATCGGTAATCTGCCGTGCATAGAATTTCGCCTTTTCAACATCGTTTTCATCAAGCAATGCTGTGCGGGCCCTGAACACGAGAGGCAGCGAAGCCCCCGGGTGCAGGTATATGGCATAGTCAAGAACTTCAACAGCCTGACTGTTATTGCCGTTCTTATAGTAGAACTCGGCAATATCAGTCAGTTCGTCTGATTCCAGATAGACATTCTCATGAAGCCGTTGCGAGTCTTCATATTTTTTCAGAATGTCTTGAAATTCAACACTGTTGAAATGTTTGTCTCGATCGGTCATTATTGTTTGTTCTGTTTTGCCCAAGTGTCTTTCAAGCCGACAGTCTTGTTGAACACGAGGTTTTCGGCGGTAGAGTCAAGGTCGGCCATGAAATATCCGATGCGCTGGAACTGCAGATATTCACCGGGCTTGCGTTCTGCCGCATATTCCTCAACATAGCAATTGTCGTTGATGAGCAGGCTGTCGGGATTGAGAAGTTCGCGGAAATCGCGCTCGTCGGCAGACGGGTTTTCCACATTGAACAGTCTGTCATACACGCGCACCTGAGCTTTTCGGCATCTGTCGGCCGACACCCAATGCAGCGTGCCCTTCACCTTACGGTTTGCTCCTTCAAGTCCGCTTTTGCTGAGAGGATCGTATTCGGCCTGAATCTCTATCACATTGCCGTTCTCGTCTTTTGTGCAGCCAGTGCACTTAATAATGTATGCATTCTTTAGACGCACTTCTTTGCCCGGTGTCAATCTGAAGAATTTCTTGGGAGCGTCCTCCATGAAGTCTTCTTTCTCAATCCAAAGATTCTTCGAGAAAGCTATTGTGTGGGTACCGTCGTTCTCGTTTTCAGGATTGTTTATTGCCACCATTTCTTCAATCTGTCCGTCGGGATAGTTGGTTATTACGAGTTTCACGGGGTTAACCACAGCCGAAACGCGTATTGCACGCTTGTTCAAATCATCTCTTACTGCAGCTTCAAGGAGAGCGAAATCGTTTAATGCATCGAATTTTGTGTAGCCTATTGAGTCGATGAAATGGCGTATGCTCTCGGGTGAATAGCCACGGCGGCGCATTCCACTGAGTGTCGGCATACGCGGGTCGTCCCATCCGCTCACTTTCTTTTCGTTTACAAGGGCAAGCAGCTTGCGCTTGCTCATTACAGTATAGGTGAGGTTCAAACGGTTGAACTCAATCTGTCGGGGACGGAAATCATGAATGTTTTCAGTTTCGCCGCGCATTTCCTTCAGGAAATCCACAAACTTGTCGTAAAGCGGACGGTGGGGCACAAACTCAAGAGTGCATATTGAATGGGTTACGCCCTCGAAGAAATCGCTTTGTCCATGTGCGAAGTCGTACATCGGGTAAGCATGCCATTTCGTTCCTGTGCGGTGGTGCGGAGTGTGAATGATGCGATAGATGATAGGGTCGCGGAAATGCATGTTCGGGTTGGCCATGTCGAGTTTCGCGCGCAGCACCATGCTTCCTTCAACAGCCTCCGGCGTGTTCATTTTCTTAAACAGTTCAAGGTTTTCTTCAATGGGGCGGTCGCGGTAGGGTGATGCTGTGCCCGGGGTTGTAGGTGTGCCTTTCTGTTCGGCTATTTGCTCGGCGGTCTGTTCGTCAATATATGCGTGGCCGTTGTTTATCAGCCACAATGCGAAATCCCAAAGTTTCTCGAAATAGTCGGATGCGTAATACACATTTCCCCATTTGAAACCCAGCCATGAAATGTCGTTGAGAATATTCTCAACATACTCGTTGTTTTCCTTGCTCGGGTTTGTATCATCGAAACGAAGGTTGCACACTCCGTTATATTTCTCAGCAACGCCAAAATCCATGCATATTGCTTTGGCGTGTCCTATGTGCAGATAACCATTTGGTTCTGGCGGAAAACGGGTTTGAATGCGGCCTCCGTTCTTGCCGTCGGCCAAATCCTGTTCCACGAGTTGCTCAACAAAGCTCAAACTCTTTTTTTCTTCTTCCGGGTTTAGTTCTTTTACTGCCATATTTGTTGTCTTAATATTATGCTGCAAATTTACACAAAAAAAACATTATATAGTGTGCCAGCGCTTGCATTTAAGGTTATTTCTTACTCATTTGTAACAAAAACGGCCTATTATTCCACTGCACGCACTCATAAATATGCAATGTGGAGCATGGCACGCTTATGCTTGCCATGCTCCACATGAGCGAAAAAATGATTTGTTTCGGGATAAGTAACAATAAGAAAATCTTCAAGTCAATGCTTCTGCACCATGCCTTACGACCAACATTTGTGACAATTGGCCGATTTTTCTTTGCTTATCAATCTGCGATTTCAAATTTCAGTTCGGCTTTGTCATCGGCCATTTTTATGTTGACGTGTTTGCCGACAGACAATTCTCCTGACAATATGAGTTCGCAAAGGCCGTCTTCAATGTATGTCTGTATGGCACGTTTCAATGGTCTTGCGCCAAATTGTTGGTTATAACCTTTCGCCGAGATGTAATCCTTGGCCTCATCGTCAATCGTGACTGTATAGCCCAATGTGTCAAGACGTTTGCACAAAGCAGCCATTTCGATGTCGATTATATGCCGTATGGCCTTGTTGTCAAGTTGGTCGAACGTGATAATCTCGTCAAGACGATTGAGAAATTCCGGTGCAAACTGCCTGCTCAAGCTTTTCTGTATTATCGAACGGGCACGCTCTTTGTCGTTAGTGGCGTTGCCGCTTGCATTCAATCCCGATGAAGTGAAGCCAATACCGTTGCCAAAGTCTTTCAGCTGGCGGGTTCCCGCATTAGATGTCATGATTATAATCGTATTGCGGAAATCGACAAGTCGTCCGTTGCCGTCGGTCATTCGTCCTTCATCGAGTACTTGCAGCAGGAGATTATACACGTCGCCGTGTGCCTTTTCTATCTCATCGAGCAGAACAATGGAGTAGGGGCGGCGGCGTACTTTCTCGGTGAGCTGGCCACCTTCGCCATATCCCACATATCCGGGAGGCGCTCCAACCAGTCGTGACGTGTTGAACTTTTCGGAGTATTCGCTCATGTCTATGCGAATAAGAGCCTCTTTCGAACCGAACATGAGTTCGGCGAGTCGTTGCGCAAGATAGGTCTTGCCCACGCCTGTCGGCCCCAGGAAGAGGAATACACCAATGGGATGGTTGGGATCTTTCAGTCCAAGGCGACTGCGCTGAATGCTCCTCACTATTTTGTCTACGGCATCGTCTTGCGCTATAACCGAGTTTTTCAGTACATTGCCCATATCGCGCAGGCGCTCGTTTTCCGACTCGGTTATCTTCTGCAATGGTATGCCAGACATCGTGGAAACTACATTTGCCACATCCTTTTCGGTAACGCTCTCACGATTTCCGTCACCGTTCAAAAGCCACTCATCGTTCAGCTTTTTCAGTTCTTCCTCTAGTAGGCATTGCTTGTCACGGTAGGTTGCAGCCATTTCAAAGTCCTGATTTCTCACGGCCTCTTGCTTTTTCCGTGTCATCTCACGCACCTCTTTTTCCTTGTTCTCAATCGATGGCGGCACCGTGGCATTCTTCATGTGCACTTTTGCGCCCACTTCATCGAGTGCATCAATAGCCTTGTCGGGGAAATGTCGTTCGGTAACATATCGGTCGGTGAGCTTCACACACGCTTCCAAAGCCTCATCGGTGTATTCCACATGATGATGGTCTTCGTATCTTGACTTTATGTTCCTTAATATTTCAAGTGTTTCATCGGCCGAAGTCGGCTCAACGATTATCTTTTGGAAACGACGTTCCAAGGCTCCGTCCTTTTCAATGCTGTTGCGATATTCGTCGAGAGTGGTTGCGCCAATGCACTGAATGGCTCCGCGTGCAAGTGCAGGTTTCATGATATTGGCAGCATCCATCGTTCCCGGAGTGCTTCCGGCTCCGATAATGGTATGAATTTCGTCGATGAACACGATTACTTCGGGATGTTGTTCAAGTTCCTTCAGCAATGCCTGTATGCGCTCTTCAAACTGTCCACGGTATTTTGTTCCGGCCACAATCGATGTCATGTCGAGGCGCACGATGCGTTTGTTGAACAACACTGGCGAAGTCTTGCGCTTGGCTATAAGCTGTGCCAGCCCCTCAGCAATGGCACTTTTTCCCACGCCGGGTTCTCCTATCAATATCGGGTTGTTCTTCTTTCTTCTGCACAATATCTCTGTCACACGCATTATCTCGCTGGCCCGGCCCACAACGGGGTCGAGCTTGCCGGTGCTTGCAGCCAACGTAAGGTCGAATGAGAATTTGTCGAGGACGGGGGTTCCGCCATCGTTGCCGCCTTGGTGCGTCGCAGTGCCTGTCGGTTTGGCCGAATGTCGGTCGGCGCCACGTCCTGTCTGCCCGCTATTGAATTCCTTTTCTTCTTCGTCTTCCGACAGAGATATGCCATTCTTTGTTGTGCTTCTTGCTTGCATCATCGAAACTGCTTTATCGTAGTTTATGTTGTTGTTTTCCAAAATAGCCTTTGCCCCATTGTTTGTCTGGTCGTGCAGAATGGCAAGCACTATATGGATTGCATCTACTATCGACGTTTGTTGCAGACGTGCTTCCAATACGGCAAGTCTGAGAATATTGCTTGCCTGTTCGTTCAGGATTATGTCTCCAACGGCTGCATTTGCCACAGGTTGCTGATTTTGTTTTATTTTGTCTTCAAGCTGGTTCTTTATTTCATTTTGACTTATGTTCATACGCGTGAAAAAATCAGTTAGAGGATTGTCTTTTTCTCTCAACATCCCCAACATCAGATGCTCAGGAGCAACCGAAGAGCTTGCCAAACGTACTGCTTCTTCCTTGCTGAATGCGAGTATTTCGGAAACTTTTGGTGAGAACTGGTTTGTCATTTGTATTTGTTTTTTTGTGAATTCTTGAAATCTATATGTGCTGAATGTGCTGATTAAAGCCCATTGCAAGAGGAAAAGCAAAAAATGTGCCAACGGCAATTGTCAGTTGTTTGCAACCAATATGGAATCGATGTATGCCACTTTCTCTTTTCTTGACATCCCATAATCATATTTGCTGTAATACGCCTTTGCACTTTGTACGTATTCCAACGCGGTTTTATTGTCTCCCATCTTGTCATAGCATGCACCTATGCCAAGCAGGGCATCTGCTTTCTCGTTGTCATAGCAAAGATTCAACATGACTTCATACAGAGGAATTGAAGATTTATATTCGCCGTTTTTTCTCATGCTCTCAGCTGCAAAATAATAATACACCGACCTTTCGTGCGGTGCAAATGCGTCAATGCCGGGTATGGCCTCTTTGAAAAACTTGCAGGCATTGCGGTAGTCGCCTTCATAATAGTAGCAGGTTCCGATGTAAGCCTTGAACCGGGGATTAAGTTGGTATCGCTTGTCCAACTTGACAAACAGCAGCATGGCCTCGTGAAATTTACCGCTTTGGAAATAGTCGAGAGCCATGCCGAGCCTGTCTTTGTCGCTTATATCAGTCTGCATGCATACACTGCTGCGGCTTCCCGCCATGACGCTTGCAGCAAACAGCAACACGCATGTTGCCAGAATCTTGGTGTATTGTCTGTTTGGCAATAATGTCACTTTGTGTAAAAATCTATCAGTCTTGTTAACGCCCGCTTGCACACGGCGCAAAATTCGGGCGTGACATTGCTTCTCATACGGCAGTCGTAAGACGGACGGTAAACGCCGTGCATACTATAGCCTGCTCCCTCGAACACACCTATCACTCCCGGTTTTTTGTCGGTTGTTGGTATTGGCGTGCCTTTCTTTATCAAGTCTTCCCATTTGCCGTGGAAGTTTGTCAATGTTGTAAGGTTGTCCTCCCAGGGTTCAATGTCGTGCGGGTAAAGCGGAATCTGTTCGAAATCATAAGCATATTCATCACCCAAACCGGCGAAACTATGGCCGAACTCATGTGTCACAACCTGCTTGTACAGTTCGTGATGGGTCATTGACAGATTGTATGAGTTAAGAATGCCGCCACCGCCATACTCTTCGGTATTCACGAGCACAATTATATGTTCGTATGGTGTGCCAGCAAGACAGTCGTGCAAATCTTCCAAATTGAGTGTAGTGAGATAGCGTGAGCTATAGAATGTGTCGAAATGGCTGCTCAACGCTGTGTTTTTCCACACGCCTTTCGAGGGTTCGCTTGTTCCGCTGTCTTGCGAAACGGCCTTGACAGCTATAATGTTAAACCGGTCTTTCATCGACGCGAAAGGCTCATGTGCAAATATCGCATCGGTTGCCGTCTTGGCATCGTCAATGAATCTGTCCATTTCCGATGCAGTGTAACCTTCAGCAACATAGGCTATATGTATGCATTTTGTCGTATCGCGGGCCTGTTGCAACGTGGTGTATGGGGTAACGCCTTTAAATCCCACGCGCCTTATCAAGATGTCGCCCGGAACGATAGTGTGGGTTAGTGTCGCGATAATTTCACGACGGTTGTTGCGAAGGTCAACAGTAACATCTACCGTGTCCTTTGGCATCGGTATCAGAAACACGTTTTCAAAGGCTTTTGTAGTGCTTTTTGCCTCGTCGTAGGAGAGCCATTCCTGAAACAGGGTGGAGAAAGAATTTCTGTAAAGCACCTCGTCTTGGCCATGCTTTTTCACAGTTATCTGTCCGTTGCCTTCTACGGGCAACTCTGCAAGGCGGGCACGTTTGCCATACCAGTGCGGCATGAGGTTGAGCTTGTCAACCGCTATTGTCTGCGAGTTGGCATTACCTGAGAATATATAGTCAATGCGCAACGTACTGTCGCGGAACGATTCGCCGAAGCCCCCGGCCTTTACGCACTTTGCAGCTGACAATAGTATTGCCAAAAATATAATCCTTAACATAGCTTGTGTGTATTTTGTTATTTTCTGATTTCGTGTAGCAAGTCAACAATATACCATCTGTTCCAGTCGTTTTCATGCCGCTTCTTACCATCAAACGCCAACAGGTCGATGTCCATTTTTACGATGTTAAGCCTGCGTTTTTCGCGGCTGTCGCCACATTCTCGCTCTATACTTTTCAAACATTCAGTAGTTGCAGCTTCGTCGCGGTGTGTCTTTGCCACGACGACAGCATTCATAAAATCACCCGATGCAATGCCTATTGGCGATGTCCATATCGTTCGTGAGAACACCACATCGTGAAATTCCATCTCGATTAACTCCATCGCGCGTCTGAAACAGGTTTCCTGTTCGGAATTTGACCCTAACGATATTATTGTTTCATGCTCTTGCATTGACGGATTCATTATGATTTGGTTATTCGTTGCCTATTGCATAAGAATGTGACGCGAGCACTTGTTCTGTTTGGGCACGTGCTTCTTGACGTTCTTTTTCAACGGCTTCGATATGACCGTATGCGTAACATGCCACAAGACCAGTCCAAAAGCCGAAATATCTTACTATGAAACTGCCTAATGTGCATGTCAAGAAAATGAGATATTTGAAATAGTCGGGCAGGCCGGTAGGGTCGCCGTTGGCAATTCCTATACAGTCGAGTTGGTTGGCATAAACGACAATGAGCGTCGGCGAAATCATAAAGACCAGTCCAACCGAGATAAAAAGCATTGACAACAACGCCACAATGAATATATAGCCCACATGGCGCAAGCCATTGCGATAGTCGCGTTTGAATATATGCACAAATTTCATGTCGTTTGTCACAAGGTATTTCGTGGCAGAATACAACAATGGCAACACAGCAAATATGGCTATAAGCGAAATGCCAACAGTGCTTGCCATCAACGCTACAACAAATTTGTTTTCAGAAACATGGCGTGCAACAAACGAGGAAAAAATATATGCATTGACTGTGGAAACGACAAGAAATACGATGACGAACAATACCAAAACGAGTATTGCCACCTTTAAATGTTTCACGGTGAGGTGCTTGGTGCGTTCCCCATTAATAAGATGAAGAAAGCCGGCACAGGTGCGGCTGTTGGTTACGAAGGTGCAAAATGCAAACAACATCATTACACATAGGCAGACTGTTGCCGAAACAGGCAATGTCGCGGCGTGTGCCCACAATGACAGACAGAATGCCGTAAGTCCCAAAAACAGCGACTGTATAGTGCAAAACAACCATGTGCGTTTGAAGATAGTCGCAAAATTTGTACACAACACGTTGAATGCCGTTCCCAGACATTCTGCATAATTCCTGCGTTTTGTAAAATCGTTGGTTATCATTTTCTGCTTTGTTACTTTTAAATTGTGTGGTATAACAACTGTATTGCGGGGAATTGCAGAACGCTCACATGCGCCTTCTGAATTCTGCACATACAATTGCCGTGGCAATGGCTACATTCAAACTTTCAGCCGTGGGGCTACCAGTGGGGTAGCTCGGAATGCGCAATCCTCGGGTTATGAGCTTTCTCACATTCTGCGATATGCCTTTTCCCTCATTTCCCATTATTATGATACCATTCCCAGAAAGCGGTTGTTCATACATATCGTCGGCTTCAAGCATTGTCCCATATACGGGAGTGGAGTCGGGCATGGCAGCGATGAATTGTTCTATATCAGTGTAATGCACGTTCACCCTTGCGATGCTTCCCATGGTAGATTGCACTACTTTGGGGTTGTATATGTCGGCTGTGTCGCGGCTGCACACAATGTCGGTGATGCCAAACCAGTCAGCGATACGCACTATTGTTCCGAGATTGCCGGGATCTTGCACGCCGTCGAGGGCAAGAACGAGTTTGTCTGCCATTTCTTTGTGGACAACATCCTTGTGTTTCTGCTTGAAAATTGCGACCACTTGCTGCGGACATTTCAAGAAACTTGTCTTTTGCAATTCTGCATCATCAACCTCAATGGTTTCGCAACGTTGTGCGTCAAGTGCCTCGCGATGTGCAGAAAGCCAGTTCACGGTTGCTATAACGGCTACGGCCTGGCATGTTTTCAGTAAGTCGCCCACGCATTTTGGCCCTTCAGCCACGAACACGCCTTCCCGGTCGCGGTTCTTCTTCATTTCCAACGAGTGGATATATTTTATTCTATTCTTGCTTATCATCTGTCTGTATCACAAATAAAGGCATTGCAAAGGTAGTAATATTTATCAATTATTTAGTACCTTTGTGCGCAATTTAAAGCATATTGACTATTATTAAGCACATATTATACAAGTTGCCGAAACCTTCGTCGTTGTTGAGTTTCATCGCCGTTTCTGCCGCTGCAATGGCTGTTGCGGCATGCTCATCTACGAAATTCATTCCCGAAGAACAGACCTTGTTGAAAGATGTGAAAATAGTTTCCGACAACAAACGGTTTGACTGCAATGCACTCACGCCTTATTTGGGACAACGGCCCAATTCCAAATGGTTCTCACTTTTTAAAGTACCGTTGGGCATATACAATCTTTCGGGGCGCGATTCCACGAAATGGGGCAACCGATTTGTGCGCAGACTGGGCGAGGCTCCTGTCATATATGATTCGCTTGCAGCAGTAAAGACATGCCAAAACATGACTTCGGCAATGCGGCAGATGGGCTATATGCAAGCGTCAACAATATGGAAATCGAACAACAAACACAAGAAGACATCGCTACGGTTTACTGCCATTCCTGGACCGTTGTACACAATAGATTCTGTAAAATACGAAATTGACGATCCAAACATTGAACACATTCTTGGGCTGCAACAACTGGCAAACAGAGGTTTGAAACGCGGAATGACTTTCTCGATAGAGAACCTTGAAGCCGAAAGAAAACGAATTACCGCCACATTGCTCGACAGTGGATATTACAGGTTCAACAAAGATTTCATAAATTTCAGAGCCGATTCCACCGAAACGCCTAACAAAGTGAATGTCATCTTGCACCTTATGAAATATAAGGCGAGCAACAACTCTCCTGCTGAATACCACAAGTGCTATTCCGTAAACGATATCAATTACATAGGTGGAGACGACAACAATGTGCATCTGCGCCATAGCGTGCTCGTCAACAACACTGAACTGCAAGCAGGTAAGCCGTTCAGCGCAAGCGACTTGCAGCACACCTACAACAATTTCGCCCGTTTGCAGGCAGTGCGCTACACTAATATCAAGTTTAAAGAGCATGCCGACACTGCACTCCTTGACTGCGACATTCAGGTGAGTACAAACAAGCCCAATACCATTTCATTCCAACCAGAGGGGACAAACACGGCCGGCGACCTTGGCGCAGCAGCCTCGCTTACTTACGAGAATCGCAATCTTTTTAGAGGCAGTGAGTTGTTAAGCATACAGGTGAGAGCAGCTTTTGAAGCCATAACAGGCTTGGAAGGTTACCAAAACCAAGACTATGAGGAATATAACATTGAGGCAAAGCTGATGTTTCCCCGAACTCTTGCGCCGTTCCTCTCACGATCATTCCGCAGGAAAAGCAACACCCAGTCAGAACTTTCACTGAGCTACAACTTGCAGAACCGCCCGGAATTCCACCGTAGAGTGTTCTCTTCAACATGGCGTTACCGTTGGGAAGGCAGCAAACACCGTTCACAATACCGACTCGACTTGGTTGACGTGAACTATGTGCGTATGCCCTGGATTTCGGCCACATTCAAGAAAGATTACCTCGACGATGCATCAAATCGGAATGCAATTCTCCGCTACAATTACGAGGATTTGTTCATCTTGCGCACAGGTTTCAATTTCAACTACAATAATACGAAGTACGCTGTAAGGGCCAATGTCGAAACTGGCGGCAATTTACTGAGCCTATTTTCGCACGTTCTCGGCAACAAACGCAACTCAAACGGGCAATACACCTTGTTTAATATAGCCTATGCACAATATGTGAAGGCCGACTTTGACTACACTAGGTTGTTCACCTTTGACACTCGCAACACCCTTTCATGGCATTTCGGCATTGGATTGGCCTGTCCTTACGGCAACAGCAAAGTACTGCCTTTCGAGAAGCGTTACTTCTCGGGGGGTGCAAATTCTGTGCGCGGATGGAGCGTGCGCGGACTCGGCCCAGGCTCGTTCAAGGGTACTGACGGGCGCATTGATTTCATAAACCAGACCGGCGACATGAAGATTGACATGAATTTGGAGTGGCGCACATTCTTGTTTTGGAAATTCAACGGGGCTTTTTTCATCGACGCAGGCAATATATGGACACTGAAGGATTATCCTGAACAGCCCGGCGGACAGTTTAAATTCAACGAGTTCTACAAACAGATTGCAGCCGCTTATGGACTTGGACTGCGCCTTAATCTCGACTATTTTGTCTTGCGTCTTGATTTCGGTATGAAAGCGGTAAATCCCGCCTATACCAACTCGCATGAGCACTATCCCTTGGCGCACCCTGATTTCGGACGGGATTTGGCCGTGCATTTCGCCGTGGGACTGCCTTTCTGAATTGCATATTATATAATTACGCGCTATGTTTGTGCAATTACAAACGCCTTTTGTCCGGTCAAATTCTGTGAAAGGTTTATTAACTGCATGATGACACGATAATTCGGAATAAATGTGTACTTTTGCTGACTGAATATAATTTAATGACAAAATGAGATTTATATCGAAAAACTGGTATGAGACAACTGTGCGCTATGAGCGCCAGACAGAAGATGGACTGAAAAAAGTAAGCGAATTGTATGTCGTTGACGCCATTAATTTTGGCGAGACAGAAGAAACCATAACACAAGAGCTCGCTCCTTTTGTGAGTGGCGAATTCAACGTAAAAGGCATTACTCCCGCTACATATAAGGAGATTATTTTCAGCGATGACGCTAACGACGACAAGTGGTACAAGGCAAAGCTGACATTCATCACCTTGGATGATGTCACAAGCAAGGAAAAGAAAACCAATGTTTATTATCTCGTTCAGGCCAAAACCTTCAACGGCGCAGTTACAAACATTGAAGAAGCCATGAAGGGTTCGCTGGGCGAATATGTGATAGCAAACATCTCAGAAACAAAGATTTTGGACGTGTTTGAGCACGAGGCTACAAAGAGCAACAATGCCGACGAGCGTCCTGAATACGAAGAGCAGGACAAAAAACAGGAGGAAAAGTAACATGGACTATGACGTGGCAGGCAGGCTGCACGATGTTTTGGAAACCATTCCAGACAACGTGAAACTTGTGGCGGTGAGCAAATTCCACCCCATTGAAAGCATAAGTGCCGCCTATGCTGCCGGGCAGCGTGTGTTTGGAGAAAGTCGTGAACAGGAACTTTTGATGAAAAAGGATGCCTTGCCTGATGATATAGAATGGCATTTCATAGGGCATTTGCAGACAAACAAGGTTAAATATATAGCTCCGTTTGTTTCTATGATTGATTCTGTAGACTCAATGAAACTGCTAAAGGAAATCGACAAGCACGCTGCACGCCACGACAGAGTGATTGATGTTCTACTTGAACTTCATATAGCCGAAGAGGCAACGAAATACGGATTGACCACTGATGCTTGCCGACAATTGCTTGCAAACGAAGAATGGCGGTCGCTGAAAAACGTGAGAATACGCGGTTTGATGACCATGGCATCAAATGTTGACGACGAGAAACAGATAAGAAAAGAGTTTTCCACGGCTCTTGAATTCTTCAACGAGGTCAAGAAAACCTATTTCAGCAACGTCCATTATTTCACCGAAAGGAGTTGGGGCATGAGCCACGACTATAAGGCGGCAATTGATTGCGGAGCTACAATGGTGCGCGTTGGCACTTATATCTTCGGCAATCGGGCTTATTAATAAAAGAATTGAGCGTATGAAATTCAAGCATTTGTTTTGTTGCTGAGTTTCATACGCTTTTTTATTCAACGTCTAATATGCTTCGCGGTATTTGTTTTCATCCTTGTCGCCAAGCATTGACAGATAACTTTGGTATCTGCTTTCGGATATATAATGGTTCTCCACGGCCTTCAACACCGCGCAACCAGGTTCGTGCGTATGTGTGCAGTTGTTGAAACGGCAGTCTTTTGAAAAATAAAATATCTCCTTGAAGTAACTTGTGAGTTCCTCCGGCTCCATATCAAAAGTTCCGAATCCCTTTATTCCCGGAGTGTCTATCAGATAACCTCCATCGGGCAACTCTATCATTTCGCTGAATGTTGTGGTGTGCATTCCAGTGTCATGTGCATCGCTTAAATCCGATGTTCGCAGATTTGCCCCCGGCATAATACGGTTTATCAAAGTTGATTTGCCTACACCGCTATTGCCGCTCAGCAGCGTTATCTTATCTTTCAGTATTTCGGGCAATATTTCTGTTCCGTCGCCATTGGTAGCAGATATTGCCACACACCTGTAGCCTATATTGTCATACATGGCCATCACCAGCTCTTGATAATGGCGTTCTTCGTCATTAAGGATGTCGGTCTTGTTGAACACCAACGTTACAGGAACGCTATATGCTTCGGCAGTTGCCAGGAAACGGTCGATGAAAATAGTACTTGTCTGAGGGTGGTTTACAGTCACTACGAGAAAAGCCTGGTCTACGTTGGCCGCTATGATATGGCTTTGCTTGCTAAGGTTTTGCGATTTCCTTACAATATAGTTGCGACGGTCGCATATAGACGTTATAAAAGCCGTACCTTCTTGATTGAGGGCAATGTCAACATTGTCACCCACGGCAACGGGATTGGTGCTGCGTATGCCCTTCAATCTGAAATTTCCCTTTATCTTGCAGTCAACGATGTTTCCGTCGTCGGTTTTTACCGAATACCAACTCCCCGTGTTTCTTATCACCAAACCGCGCATTTTATGTTGCTTTTGTTATGCATTCCTTATTGTGTGTGACTAAAAAAAGGTAAAACAGAAGAATTGAATGGCCAGAAATGTCTCAAATTCTACTGTCTTACCTCTATATATTTTTCAAAACAGATTGTTTTATACTGTCATGATTTCTTTTGTCTTCTCGGCCAAAAGTTCGTCAACTTTCTTTATATACTTGTCGTGAATTTTCTGAAGTTCAGCTTCAGCATCCTTCTCGTTGTCTTCTGACAGTCCGTCCTTAATGGCCTTCTTCAATTTCTCCTTTATCTCACCTCGCACATTACGCACTTCCACCTTGGTGCGCTCACCAATCTTGTTGCATTGTTTTACAAGCTCCTTGCGGCGCTCTTCGGTAGGTTGGGGGATGCCGAGGCGGATTATCTCACCGTTGTTCTCGGGTGTTATGCCCACGTCGCTATCCATGATTGCCTTCTCGATATCGCGTATAGCCTTCTTGTCCCAGGGGCGTATCGCGATAGTACGTGGGTCAGGAACCGACACGTTTGCTACTTGGTTGAGAGGAACCATTGAACCGTAGGAGCTCACTCTCACCCCTTCAAGTATTGCGACATTCGCACGTCCGGCGCGGATGCGTGCAAGCTGCTCCTCCAAATACATGGCGGCCATCTCCATACGCTCGTTTGCGCCGTTCAAAGTTTCTTTTACATCAATCATTTTTGTCAGTTTTATCTTTCTGCAAATTTAGGTATTTGTTTCCAAAGTTCCAAATTATTGCCGTTTGAATGTTGGGGCTGTCAGCTATTTTGCAGCCCGCTTATTCTGTCCAGTTCGTTGGCAACAATGTTGGTGAGTGCCACAAACTCAGCAACAGAAAGTTGTTCAGGGCGTTTGGTCATAATGTCCTGCGCATAGAAATCGGGAGCAACATCCTTGCCGGAAAATATCTGTCGCAAACTTACGCGCAGCATTTTGCGGCGTTGGTTGAACACTGTCTTAACCACGCGCTTGAACAAATCTTCGTCGCAACCGAGCTTATCCACTTTGTTGCGTGTCATCCTTATTACGGCACTCTTTACTTTTGGAGGCGGATTGAACACATTTTCGTCAACAGTGAAAAGATACTCCACGTCGTACCACGCCTGAATGAGCACCGACAAAATGCCGTAAGCCTTGCATCCCGGCGCAGATGCTATTCTCAATGCGACCTCGCGTTGAATCATCCCCGTACAACACGGTATGAGATTCTTGTTGTCGAGCATCTTGAAGAAAATCTGTGAGGAGATGTCGTAAGGGTAGTTGCCAGTAAGCACAAATTGTTTTCCGCAGAAAACTTCGTTCAGATCCATACGGAGGAAGTCGTCGCCGATGATGTTATCATTCAGTGCAGGATAATTGGCATGAAGATATTCCACCGATTCCTTGTCTATCTCGACAGCTTTCACAAGACGGTCTTTTGTCACAAGATATTGTGTCAGCACTCCCATGCCCGGACCTATTTCAAGTATTGGCAGGTCGGGGCATTTGTCAACAGTGTCGGCTATGGCCTTTGCTATGCCAAGGTCGGTAAGGAAATGTTGCCCCAGGTTTTTCTTAGGTCTTACTGTCTTCATCTTTGCCACGTGTTATCTGTTTTATCATAAAAAAGTCTGTGAGCTTTCCGCATAGGCAGAAAGCTTACAGACCATATCGTGTTTTGTTGCATTATTCGGCTTCCTGACGGTCGTCGATGTTGTCGCCCTGTGTCGGGGCGAGTGTGCTTTCAAAGTCGGTGATGCCATTCTTCACAAGAATGTTATACCACTGAATGAGCTTCTTTATATCGCTGTCGTGCACACGGTCGCGGTCGTAGTCGGGAAGCACTGCCGAGAAGAAATCGTGCAGTTCCTGTGCCGAACATTTCTTGTAGTTGAGTGAGCACTCTTTCGACTGTTCTTTCTCGCCGAGACTTTTAAGGACTTTCCAAAGAGGTATGTCTTCTGCATCGGTGTACATTGCTATATCGGCAAGGCTTGTAACCCTGTCTGATGCGAATGCAGGCTGACGGCGGTGAGTTTCATCGATAGCTTCCACTATCAGATTCATTTTTCCGCGTGACACCAATTTGTAAAGTCCCGGTTTTCCGGCGATTGAAAGTATTGTTTCCATTTGTTTGTCGCTTTTATTTGTTTATTTTTCTTAATATAAAATCAATCTGTTCTTCTATGTCTTTCACTCCGTCATTATCAATCACGAAGCTGCTTCTTTCCGACATCTCTTCCTGACTCATCTGGCAAAATATCCATTCCTTGGCCTTTTCTGCCGCTATGCCGTCTCTCGCCACTATACGTTGCACCCTTGTTTCAACGGGAGCTGTGACACAAATTATATGGTCGAACGCAATTCTTTCGTCGAATTTGCTTTCAAACAAGATTGCACTTTCGAGCCAACTCTTGCCCGACCCAAGAAAATCATTTGCCACAGCAGGGTGTATTACAGAATTTACTTTCTGCTTGTTCTCATCGCATGCCAATATATATGAGGCCAAAACGCGCTTTTGCAGCATTCCGTCAACAAACAGGTTATCGCCTACGATTTCTGTAAGTTCGCCTTGAATGATTTCCGAATTGCGCATCAAACGCTTTGCGGCTGCATCACAATCATACACGTCGATGCCCTTTTCTCTCAAGAGTGAACACACATACGATTTTCCGCTGCCTATACCTCCTGTTATTGCTACCTTCATTCCGTTACTGTTGTTCGATAAGATAGTCAACCTGTTGTATATCCAGTCTGACGTTTCGCACGCCGTGCGGACTTGTGCGCAAACGTATTCTGCACTTGTCTGACGGATGTTTGGCAATCTCGTTATAGTCCACAACCACAGAAAAGTGGTCGGCATTGACGTGCCGGAACATCGTGGCTCCAATTGTGAACGAAACCCGCACACGGGCAGGAAAAGTGCGAAGGATTTTCCCCTCGGGCATGTTTATTGCCTTTATTGGCACTTCTATGCTTTCTTCTGTGAGAATGTCGGGATACAACCCTATTTTAATGGTCGAGGGCACTATCTTTGCTCCTTTTATCGGGGCCAGTGCAACGGTCTGCACCACAGTGTCACTGAAATTCACGATATTCAACGGCTGCGTCGTCACATACTGCAGACTGTCAAGCACATGTTTGCTTGCATAAACGGTAACTGTTTCAGGCCAGAAGCGCGTGCGTGCCAAATAGAAAGCCTTGCCGGGCACTATGTGACCTGACATTTTTATCGGCACTTCTTTCGAAAGACCGAAATTGAAATAGAAACCAATGCTTTCCGGCTTTACCTGCGTTATCTTCGACGAACTATTCAGTCGCTGGTAGACAAGTTTTATTATGTCGGCCGATGTCACCGTGCCATAGCCTGTCTGCTTGTTGGCGTATGTAGCAAAGTTGATTTTCACCGGGCGTATTCCCTCGCCATACATATACGACACGAGCGTATATCCTTTGTCTTTGACATTCACACGCAACGTGTCTTCCACGTCGGTAGTTATCACCGCATTTTTTGGAACATTTGTCAATTGCACGGGGACATAGATTTCCTGTTCATAAGTCTCGTTGAGTGTCATCATAAGCCAAAATGTGCCACTCAGAAAGAGAAAGAACAAAAAAATCAGAAACTCTTTGTTCACAGAACTAAACAAAAAATTTCTGACAATTCTGTATATCCGTGATATTTGTGCAATCATCCCTTTATGCGACAATGTTCATTCCGCGCGCCCGATATCAGGCTTTCTGCATCTGTGCGGCAGCGTTGGCAAAGACGTAGTTCTTGTCGGCTGTAACAACGACACCGCGTGCAATCTCGATGTCAACGGTATTGTTGGCCAAGTCGATGCGTTTTACTGTTCCGTAGATGCCACCGCCAGTGATGACCTTGGTGCCTTCCTGAAGCGAGTTTTGGAATTTGCGTATTTCCTTTTGTCTCTTTTGCTGCGGGCGAATCATGAAGAGCCACATGATGACGAATATAGCCACCATCATTATCAACATTCCCATGCCTCCGCCATTCTGGGCTTGTGCGGCCAATACGATTGTATTCATTTTTCTATTCTTTGTATTTGTTTGTTATTTCGTTTGTTGTCAATATCGTGCGTTTACTGCTCGTTTTCGGTTTCTGCAGTAGCGGCTGCATTTTCTTCAGCCGTCTCGGGCCGAGCAAGAGCGTTCTTTTGGCCGTTTTGTTCAAACCTCGCATTTGCCTTGGGCTTGCGTGCTTTTGCCGGATCCATGGTCTTGAACATCTTGCCAGTATCAATAAGATAACGTGCAATGGAGTCAAGCATTCCGTTTATATAGCCGCCGCTCTTTGGAGTTGAATAGAGCTTTGCAAGGTCAACATATTCGTTTATGGTAACACTTACTGGTATGTTGGGGAATGTAAGCATTTCGGCAATCGCAATCTGCATCACGACTACATCCATATAGGCCAACCGCGAGAAATCCCAATTGCGTGAGGTCTCGCTCATATAATGTTGATATTGGTCGGCATTGAGTATGGTTGCCCTGAAAAGTTTTCTTGCAAAATCCTTATCTTCCTCGTCCTTGTATTCAGGCAAGAGCTCCTGTTTTGACTCGTTTTTAGCGTCGAAACGTTTAATGGTTTTCAATACAAATGTGTCAACCACCTCCTTGTCGTCGTTCCAATACAGGCTCTTCTCCTCGAGAAGTGCATCCAAGTCCTCGTTTTCCTGTATGAGCTGGCGATACAATTTGCGCCAAATCTCACGGTCGGCTTCATAAGAGTCGTCTTCGCTTGCCATGTATTCGGCATACGCCTGACTTTGTTCAATCTGATTGCAAAGTCTGCGCACAAACTCGATGTCATCGCTCCAGCTCTGCTTTTGGGTTTCCATAAACTCCCCGAGAGTCTTGTTTTCTTCCAACTGCAAGGCAAATTTATTGCAGGCAAACTTCGGCGATGGTGCATCCGTGCCTTCTCGCTGTGCCCTTTGGGTAAGTATTTCCACCCTGTGTTGTTCTTCACGGGTTACGGCAACAATAAGTTCCAATAGATAATTGTACAGATCGTATGCTTTTGACAGACTGAACATCAATTCTTTTTCAGCACTGTCCATGTTTTTGTTGCCGTTTTGATAGTATGCGTAGGTTAACTGGACTATCTTTATCCTTATCAGCTCTCGATTAATCATGCCTATATAAATAATGTGTCTTCTTGTAAAAAATGTGTAGCCGCATTTTAGCGCCCCGAAACACACGACCGTATTCGCGCGTACAGACGTGACGGCATTTCTTCTGCAAAAATAGATAAAATTACATTAACCACCAAGGAAAGATGCCTTTATTGTGTGTTTTTTTTGACAAGTTTTGCGTATTACGCGGAAAAAGCGTAACTTTGCACCGCTTTTTTCAGCACATCGATGCAGAAACGACTTCTCGTGTGATGGCGAATTAAGGCAAAACATCAACTTAATTTAGAGTAACACAAAATTATGAAAGAAATCAATTTGACTGGCCAGAAGCGTGAGGCTCTTGGCAAGAAGGCTTCAAAAGCCTTGAGAAAAGAAGGATTCATTCCCTGTAACCTTTATGGTTTGGCCGAAGAGAACGGTAAGCCGGTTGCAAAGTCGTTCATGGTTGCCATGAGCGAGCTGCGCAAAATCGTTTACACACCGCACATCTATGTTATCAACCTGCTCATCGACGGTGAGAGCCACACTGCAATCCTGAAGGAACTGCAGTTCCATCCCGTTACAGATGCAGTGCTGCACGTAGATTTTCTCGAGGTTAACGATCAGAAGCCTATCACTATCGGTATCCCCGTCAAGCTCGTTGGTTTGGCACAGGGTGTGCGCGATGGTGGCCGCATGAACCTCTCTATCCGCAAGATCAACGTTACAGCTCTTTACCAGAACATTCCCGAGCACCTTGAGGTAGACGTTACTTCGCTGCGCATAGGCAAGAGCATCAAGGTTGGCGAGCTCAGCTTCGAAGGTCTGGAGCTGGCAACTAGCAAGGATGTCATCGTTTGCTCAATCAAGATGACACGTGCTGCCGCCGCAGCTGCTGCCGCAGCTGCCGAATAATACAGCCAAAAAACAACTTCAACTTTATAGCGCACTACGTCGACAAAACGGGTGCGCTTTTTTATTTATCGCATTACACCCCACAATAATAGAATATGGACAAATTCCTTATTGTCGGTCTGGGAAACCCCGGCGACGAATATGCCGCAACGCGCCACAACACCGGTTTCATGGTGTTGGATGCATTTGCCAATGAGGCTGACGTGACATTCTCCGACAAACGGTATGGCTTTGTGGCCGAGACTTCGATAAAAGGGCGCAAGATTTTCCTACTGAAGCCAACGACATTTATGAATTTGAGCGGCAATGCCGTAAGGTATTGGCTGAACAAGGAGAACATCGACCAGACGAGGCTGCTCGTCGTTGTTGACGATCTTTCGCTTCCGCTCGGTGCTTTCAGGCTGAAAGGCAACGGCAGCAACGGCGGGCACAACGGACTTGGAAACATTCAGCAGCTCATAGGTCAGCAGTATGCGCGGTTGCGCATGGGCATAGGCAACGACTTTCCACGTGGCGGCCAAATAGACTGGGTGCTTGGAAAATATGACGACGAAGACATGCGTGTGCTGCAACCAAGCATCGACACGGCCGTGGAAATAATAAAGAGCTTTGTACTTGCCGGCCTCGACATTACAATGAACAGTTTCAACAAACTAGGCAAAAAGTGACGACGTATGGCAGATACAGCAAGAATTGACAAATGGCTGTGGGCAGCTCGCATTTTCAAGACACGTTCGGTGGCCGCCGATGCGTGCAAGAACGGCAGGGTAACGATAAACAAAGTCAACGTAAAGCCAAGCCACACGATAAAAGCCGGCGAGGTGGTAGATGTGAAGAAACCGCCCGTGGTTTATTCATTCAAGGTGTTGAAAACCATTGAGCAGAGGGTAGGGGCGAAGATGTTGCCTGAGATTTATGAGAATGTAACCGACCCCAAACAGTATGAACTGCTTGAGATGAGCCGAATAAGCGGTTTTGTAGACAGAATGCGCGGCACTGGGCGACCGACGAAGAAAGACCGCCGGGCACTCGACGCATTTGTCGATCCGGTGATGTTTGGCTTCGACGATGACGAAGACGACGATGATGTAATGGACTGAAATCCTATACAGACAGATGCAAAAAGGCGGGAACGCGTGGCACACATCCACACATTCCCGCCTTTTTTTAGTGCCGTGACGTTAATGAGGCAAGGCCTCTGTGCTTTCAGAAATTATTGGTGTCCAGTAAAATATTGGTCTAACATTGTAAAACGTGGAATGTCTGTTCTTTATAAGACTTCTGAAAACTCGGGG
>CAVKCP010000029.1:0-23124 GCA_963654815.1 Lachnospiraceae bacterium
CAGGGGCAAAAGACGGTGTGCTTTGATAGATAGGGGCAAGCCCCTATCCTATAATATGCGCCCCTTTCAGGGGCAATGGATAGCAAACCACGCAATGGACAAAAGTAATCCTCACATTTTCCAAAATCTAATAAAGAACAACCATTCAGAGTTTTACTATGTTAGACCTAAATTTCACCCGACACCAATTTTTTCAGACTGTCTGCCAATGCGGCGTTCAGTCTTTAGTTCCTTTCAATTCCAGCACAACCGGTTGTTCCCCATGAAAATACACAACGGCTGAATGCGAGAAAAAACCAGGCGTGTCGGACATTTTCACAGCCAGTATAACTTCGCCGCGTTCTCCGTTTTTTATTGCTTCATGTGGATAAGACACACTGGTGCAGCCACAGTTCACCCTCACCGTGTCTATTGCCTGCGTTTTTCCGGTGTTGTTGAAATATGCGAATGAGGCACGCAACGTGTCGCGGCATTCCGTATGCAGAAATATTTTCTTGCGTTCCTGAAATATGAATTTCCAATTGGCACGCCGCCGTTGAGCCTCAAATCTTTTCACTGGAGTATTTTGCTGGCCGTCGCAACCAAACACGACCAAAGCAAAAACTACTGACAACAAATACCGCATATCTTATTTCCTCCCGTTTTTTTGTCGTGTAAAAGCCACCGCACCAACCAATATATTGGCACTTGTACGGCGGCTTTTCCTTGTCGTTTTTATAAATGTTTTTCAGAAAAGCAGTATGTATTAACATAGAGTAGACGTTCTTTCAAGAACAACGTACGCAATTAGTATAAGCTACCAATATGTACATTAACACTAGACCGGCAATTGAAAAGAGCCCCCAGAATTTTTTCTTCTCGTCATGCGTAACGACACCTCTGTAAACATCATAGACATAGAACACCGCCACAATGGCAAATAATACATAGGTCACGATGTTAAATTGACATTTGTTTATAATAAGCAGCAGCACAATAACATTCGGCAACAATCCTTCTACTTCCTTATGAATCCGGCCACCTATAGTTTTCTTTTTTTCAAGTTCTTTATTCCTGTTAGCCGCATTTTCTTTTCTCTCGTTTACGCGTATCCACAACACTATTAGAGAAAGCACCAGTATCATCACCAAGATACACGTTGACGTTATCGTTGTTTCACTAAAATATTCGTATTCCATAGTCGTTTGTTTTTAAATTTTCATATCATATATCATATAACTTTTCAACATTTTTCCGCGGATGCTGAAATTGGTTTCGCTGCAAAATTATTCATATTGCCAACATAAAACAAAGTTTTTTTGTTTCATTGTGTTTCTGTGCTGCAATATTTTTTCGCAAGACATATAACATTCTGAATATCTGTATTTTACGAAATAAGGAATTAGGCTAAGCCGGGAAGCGAGTGAAAGCCACGAGAAACAACGAGAAACAAAAACATGCACAATAGCACCATATTTTCAAACATTTATCTTTACTTTTGCAAAGTAATCAAACATACAGAAACCATGAATAAAACAATGCCGCTTGTAATGTTCATTGCAAGCATAGCTATATTTTTTGCTTGCAACAATGCCGATGATATAAGCAACAAGCTTTCGCATATAGATAAGGTGGGCGACACCAATCCTACGCTTGCCATGAGCATGCTCGACTCAATGAGCACTGGCATAAACAACCAAAGGGAAAACGTGATAATGGAATACCGTCTTGTCGAGATTTCACTGCAACAACGGCTGCGCCTAAAACCTGCCACTACAATAAAGGCCGAAGAAATCGCCCGTTATTTCAACATGCAAGGCACACAGAGAAACAAAGCGAGGGCAAACTACCTTGCCGGTGTGGCATGCATGGATCTTGGCGACACTAAAAAAGCGATAAAATATCTGTCGGCATCAGAAAACACCTACTTTAAATACGAAGCCCGTGACCGTCTGTGGATTTCAGACACATATTCAAGATTGCGGCAATGCTATGCCATGACACGCGACTACGAAAACGCACTGCGTTCATGGTTGTCAGAATACGACATATTGGATAGGTCGAGAAAGATTACTCCCGGTGTGAAAGAGCGGTTGGAAAAGGCTTATACAGTGCTTTCCGATGACAGCACATCGGTTGCGGGCAAGAATGGTTTCTTTGACAAGCCTTCAAGCGCATCGGTCATTACAACCACTGGCGAGCAAAACAACGACAATGCCAACGCCGACAAAAAAGGGCATTTATTGTTGCTCACCACCATTCTAATTTCTTTAATAGCAGTCCTTACCATAACGGTATTCTTTTTCTTCAACCGTTGGAGCAACTTCAAATCACTCCGCACCATTGCTGCAAAAGACGACAAAATAAGCAGCATGCAGGAGGAGTATGAAATATTGCACGGCCAAATTGCCGACCGCGAAGAAGCATTGGAAAGAGCCAAGAAACAATTGGATGAAACCGAGAATCATTTGAAACAAGTGAACGACAAGATTGCAGAATACGATGCCAAGATGCAAGAAAACGAGCGTTTGCTTACCGACAAGATGTCGCAAAACAAAATTCTGATGCGCCTTCTGCAACAGGCCGAACTTGAAACGCGCGACAACGACATAATGCCCATTATAAAGAAAGCGGCAGAAGGCCACCACAACATGACCGATGCCGAATGGAAACAGTTCTTCAGCCACCTTGATGCGACCTATCCCACATTCGCCGACCGCATGCTGCGCGAAATGGGAACATTCTCCGACAAGCAGCGCATGGTGTGCTATCTGATGCTCGCCGGAGTGGCACGCAACGACATACAGAACCTCACTGGTCTGTCGCGCGTAACGGTTTGGCGTTGGACAAGCCGATTTGCATGGATTGCACAGTTCCAGCACGAAATGTCGGCGGGCGGCGCGTAACTGAAAAGGCACGCAACCGACACTTTGCTAAGTCGGTGTAGCAGATTCGGCCAACTACCACCCCCTACGGCAGCACAATGTTGCAAAAAAGCGAAAAAAACATTGCAACATGCTTGCGCGTATTGCATGAATTTTGTAATTTTACCCGCGATTAATCGAAATGAGCCATGTTGCATGCCATGCAGCCAACAGGGCGAGTTCTTGATAAGTCCCATACTACTCGCGCGAGCGTAAGTATTGAACGCAGTCCTCTTCGAACAATTCAGAGAACGGGAATGTAGTCATATTTACGCGCCGTGGCGATTTTTTCCCACGACATTCTCTCCCACAATCTGTGCAAGCAGGCACTGCGCCACCATATGCATAAACCATATCAATTTAAATACACTAAACCTATGGAAATAAAAGAAGCGATGGCCGGCACAATGGAGTCCGGCGACATTCTCATACAAATCGCGCCGGCCGAAGGCGA
This sequence comes from Lachnospiraceae bacterium, assembly GCA_963654815.1. GTDB lineage: Bacteria > Bacteroidota > Bacteroidia > Bacteroidales > Bacteroidaceae > Prevotella. The sequence continues at coordinate 3,358 of CAVKCP010000029.1, forward strand.
CGAGCTTTCCATCGACCTGAAAAGCTCCGTCGGCTACCAGTTTGGCGGACAAATCAAAAAAGTCATAACCGAAACCCTCGAGCAACTCGGCGTAACCGCCGCCAAAGTGCGAGCCACCGACAAGGGAGCACTCGACTGCACCATTCGTGCACGGGTTACAGCCGCAGCAGTGAGAGCTACAGGAAAAGACGTGTGGAAAGACTAAAAACCCCTACAACTATGCACAGATTGAGAAGAACCATGATGTTTGTGCCGGGCAACAACCCCGGCATGATGCAAGACGCATATATCTACGGCCCCGACTCGATAATGCTCGACCTCGAGGACTCGGTGACAATGGCCGAGAAAGACGCGGCCCGCCTGCTCGTTTACAACGCACTTAAAACCATCGACTACGGCGACACCGAAATGGTGGTGCGCATCAACCCGCTCAACACTCCCTACGGCAAGAAAGACATCGAGGCCGTGGTGAAGGCCGGAGTAGACGTGATACGCATGCCGAAAACCGAAACCGCCGACGAAGTGCGTGAGGTGGAGCGCGAGATCGAACGCGTGGAAACCGAACTGGGATGCGTGGGCCGCACACAGATAATGGCAGCCATAGAGAGCACCTTGGGCATCGTCAACGCCTACGACATTGCCACAAGCTCTAAACGCATGATGGGCATTGCCCTCGGAGCCGAGGACTATTGCGCCAACCTCAAGACACAACGTTCGCCCGAAGGCACCGAACTGCTACTCGCACGGCAGACAATAGTGGTGGCAGCACGCGCTGCCGGCATCGACGCACTCGACACCGTTTACTCCAACCTCAACGACATGGAAACATTCCGCAAGGAAGTGGAGCTGGTGCACCAGCTCGGTTTCGACGGCAAGTCGATAATCAACCCGCGCCAGATAGAGATAATCAACGAGGTGTTCACACCCACACAGAAAGCCATAGACAAGGCCCTCGCCGTGATAGCAGGCATAAAGGAGGCCGAAAGAAAAGGTTCGGGAGTGATAGCAGTGAACGGAAAAATGGTTGACCGCCCGGTAGTGATACGCGCACAGCGCACCATAGAGCTGGCCATAGCATCGGGAGTAATAAGCAAGGAGGACTTGGCATGAACAGCATAAACGAAAGAAAGGCCCTCGTGGAGCAGGTTGCTGCACGCATGGGCAAGGCAGCATACAGCGCGACAGAGGGCAAAAAGGTGACGACACCGCGTCTTGAACTGCAGAAAGAAAGCCGCAAAGTGGTGACGCTCGAAGAAGCAATACGACAGAGCGGACTCAAAGACGGCATGACAATATCGTTCCACCATCATTTCCGCGGAGGCGACAAGGTGGTGAACATGGTGGTTGACAAGATCGCCGAAATGGGATTTCACGGACTGCACCTGGCCGCATCTAGCCTGCAAGACGTTCACCGCCCGCTCATCAATCACATACGCAACGGCGTGATTACCGAGATTTCAACCAGCGGACTGCGCGGCGACCTCGCCACCGAAATATCGCACGGACTCATGGCAAAACCCGTGGTGTTCCGGTCACACGGCGGACGCGGCGAAGCAATAGCCAGCGGCGAACTGCACATCGACGTGGCTTTCCTCGGCGCATCATCGTCCGACCCGCTCGGCAACGCTTGCGGCTTCTCGCGTTCAGACAATGCCAAGAGCATCTGCGGTTCGCTCGGCTACGCATTGCCCGACGCCCACTACGCCGACAAGGTAGTGGTGCTCACCGACGACCTCGTGCCCTACCCCAACACGCCCAACTCCATATCCGAACACGACGTTGACTTCGTGGTTGAGGTGGACAGCGTGGGCGACAGCTCGAAGATTGCTTCGGGAGCCATACGCGACACCAAGAACCCGCGCGACATCCTGCTCGCCAAGCAGGCTGCCAAAGTTATTGTCAACAGCGGCTATTTCGAGCAGGGCTTCTCCATACAGACCGGTTCGGGCGGAGCATCGCTCGCCGCCGTGAAATACATTCGCCAGAGCATGATAGACAAGGGCATCACGGCATCGTTCGCACTCGGAGGCATCACGGCACACATGGTGAAGATGCACGAGGAAGGGCTCATCGAAAGGCTCATCGACGTGCAGTCGTTCGACAAGGTGGCCGCCGAGTCAATCAAAAACGACCCCATGCACCAGGAGGTGGCAGCCTACGAATATGCCGGAGCACACGAGCAAGGATCGGCCACACACTATCTAGACATCGTTATCCTGTCGGCTCTGGAGGTTGACGTCAACTTCAACGTCAACGTTCTCGTGGGCAGCGACGGCATAATACGCGGCGCAATAGGCGGTCATCCCGACACCGCTGCCGACTCGGCACTGTCTATAATCGTCTGCCCCATGCTGCGCGGACGCATCCCGTGCATCGTCGATGAGGTGACAACACTCGTCACTCCGGGACAAACGGTGGATGTGGTAGTAACCGAATACGGCATCGCCGTCAACCCGGCACGCCCCGAAATAGCCGAAAGACTGCGTGCTGCCGGACTGAAGCTTGTGCGTCTCGAAGACTTGCGCGACCGCGCCCTCTCAATCATAGGCACTCCCGCACCGCTGCCTTTCGGCGACAAAGTGGTGGGAGTAGTGATGAACCGCGACGGAAGTGTAATGGATGTAATCAAGAACATTGTGGAATAAGGCACATGCCCCCGTATGCCGCACGCTCGTGCTTCATACTGCATACACGCGCGCAGCATGCGGTGTACGGGGCGCACAAACCCATTCCGGCTTTTTACCTACACTCTATCAGAAATGAACCAACCTATCACGCTCCTTCAACTACTTGATAGCCGCGACGCACGCCACGCCATGCAGACAAGGCTTCTCGGCGAAAACCCGGGCAAGACTCTGCTTTGCCTCACCGTGGTAATGCCCGGAAACGTGAAGCGCAACCAAGTGTCGATTGCCGTGGCACACGCCGCTCTCCACGCACTGCGCAGCGAGTTCGGCCTCAACCAGGGCGACATCATCGAGCGTGATCTGATTACCGGCTTCGAAGCTTACGCCCTAACCGGGGCCGAAACTACCGAGGCGAAGATTAGGACATGCCTCATCGAGGACACACACCCGTTGGGCCGGCTCTTCGACATCGACGTAATCAACCGCGACGGAGTGCCCGTTGCGCGTCAGGATGTGGGCCGGCCGCCGCGCCGCTGCCTCGTGTGCGGACGCGAAGCACGCTACTGCATGAGGGCACGGTCGCACTCACAGGAGGAAATCTGGGACAAGATAAACGCCCTTGTAGCCGGCTATCACTCCGAAAACGACAACGTTTCACAAAGCGCGCCACCCAATACATAAGCGCCGCCACGCACAGTTGCCACCTTAAACAACCCTACAAGTCAACCTGCCAACCGTATGGAGATTATACAGCTAACCCCCACACTGCCTCGCCACCGATTGCTGATAGAACGCTTTCTGTCGGCCAACGGTCTGCGCCTTGATACAATCAACTACTATGCGGCAATGTGCGACGAGGACAACGGCGAGATAATCGCAGGCGGTGGACTGCATGGGGCAACCATAAAATGCCTCGCCGTGAGTGCCGCTCACCGCGACGAGGACATCGCTGGCCGACTTGTATCGCATCTTATGAGCGTGGCCAACGCCGCCGGACACCACACCGTGAGGGTGTTTACAAAGCCCTGCTACCGGGCAATGTTCGAAAGCATGTCGTTCAAACTGCTTGCCGAAGCTCCCGAAGCGGTGTTCATGGAAACCGGAATAGGCGGCATAGACGAATACACGACCTATCTGAGGAAATGCAGCGAACGTTTTCACGCCAACGGAAAAGCACTGCCCTCCACCGGAACAATAGTAATGAACGCCAATCCTTTCACGCTCGGCCACCAGTATCTCGTGCGCGAAGCCGCCCGGCAGGTTGACCGCCTGTTTGTCATCGCAGTAAAGGAAGACGTGTCGGAATATACCTACGCCGAACGGTTGGCAATGATTGAAAAGGGCTGCGAAGGCTTCGGCAACGTGCAAGTTTGCCACGGCAGCGACTACGCCATAAGTTCTTCCACCTTCCCCACCTATTTTATCAAGACCGCAAGCGATGCCACCGACACACAAATGGCACTCGACCTCGACCTCTACAAACGCCACATTGCCCCGGCACTCGGTGCTACGGTGCGCTTCGTGGGCAGCGAACCCGACGACACTTTCACTCGCCGCTACAACAATCGCATGCAGGCTATGCTCGACAACGTGAAAGTTGTGGAGCGGTTGCGCACCCACGGTCAGACAGTGAGTGCTTCGGCGGTGAGAAAGGCCACTGCAACTGGCAATCTGACTACCGCTGCCAATCTCGTGCCGAAGACTTCTCTGCCCTACCTTGTGGCGCATCTTGCCACGCGGGCACTCACCGCAGAGATCGACACCACGCCCAAACCCGGACTCGTTGACCGCCACGACAACGGCGCACACCACGACATGGACTACACACTCATGGCAAAAAGCATTGCCGCGTTGCACCCTTATTTCGTGAAACTCGCCCTGCTTGCAGCCGACGGCACTCTGCCTTCTGCCGCAAAGGTGCGCGAAGTGGGCATCGAAGCAGAGCGCTCCATGCTGCAAGCCACGCACGGTGTAAACACACACCGGGGCGCACTCTTCTCGATGGGACTTGCGGTTGTGGCGGCCACCTACGCTGCGATGAAAGGCGACACGCCGTTGGGATTGCCCAATATGCAGGAAGTCGTGCAGAATGCAATAGTTTCTCTTGCCGCCGGTTTCAGCGCGCCGCAAGGCACCCACGGTGCCGAAGCACAGAAAAAGCAACGTGCAAAAGGTGCGATTGACATGGCACGCGACGGCTATAAAGACCTATTCGACCGTTGGCTGCCGTTCCGCCAGAGCTTGGAGGGCGACTGCCACGCGCTGCACAAGACCCTGTTGCGCATAATGCAAGACCTCGACGACACCAACATACTGCACCGCACCGACGGGGCTACACTTGCCTGGGTGAAAAGCGAGGCTCGCGCATTGCTCGGCAATTACTCAGTGGAACGGGCAGAAAGCCTCAACCGCGAGTTCATAAAGCGCGGCATATCGCCCGGAGGCAGTGCCGACATGCTCGCACTCACCGAATTCATGCTCTCGGTGTGCCGCCAACAAAATGCATATACGCCATTTATGCAGCAAAACAACGAAATGGCAACCGAAAAACGAAATTCAACTATAGAAAACATTACTAACTAACAGAAATGCATTACCTTTGAACAGGCAATACACCTAAAAAACATTGACATTATGATTGAACTTATCAAACATGGAGTTTACCTCCTCAACGGCAACCAGATTGCCGACAACTACGAGGGAGCGACACCCGACGAGGCTCGCGAGAACACCATTACCTACGGAATACTGCGCTCACACGACACCGTGGGCGGCAAGGGAAAGAAGATGCGCATACGCTTCGATGCAATGATGTCGCACGACATTACCTATGTGGGCATCATACAAACGGCACGCGCCAGCGGCCTCGAGAAATTCCCGTTGCCCTATGCCATGACCAACTGCCACAACTCGTTGTGCGCCGTGGGAGGCACCATAAACGAGGACGACCATGTGTTCGGACTGTCGGCGGCAAAGAAATACGGCGGCATCTACGTTCCGGCCAACCAGGCAGTGATACACCAGTACGCCCGCGAGATGATGGTTAAGTGCGGCAACATGATACTCGGCAGCGACTCACACACACGCTACGGATCGCTGGGCAACATGGGTGTGGGCGAAGGCGGAGGCGAGCTCGTGAAGCAGCTCCTGCGCAACACATGGGACATCAACGCTCCCGAAGTGGTGCTTGTGTGGCTCGAGGGCAAGCCAAAGAAGGGCATCGGTCCGCACGACGTGGCCATATCGCTCGTGAAAGCCACCTTCGAAAGCGGTTTCGTAAAGAACAAAGTGCTCGAATTTGCAGGCCCCGGCGTGAAGAATCTGCCCATAGATTTCCGCAACGGAATAGACATCATGACCACCGAGACCACCTGTTTGAGCAGCATCTGGATTACCGACGACGAAGTGCGCCACCATTATGATCTGCACGAGCGGCCCGAAGACTACCGCGAACTCAAACCCGGCGACGTGGCCTACTACGATGCCATGATACGCGTTGACCTCTCTTCGCAGGAGGCTATGATTGCCCTTCCGTTCCATCCGTCAAACGCCGTGACCATACACGAGCTTCAGGCCGACCCCGAAGGCATACTCGCACACATCGAGGAAGATGCAAAACGCCGCTTCGGCGACAAGGTTGACGTGCATCTTCTCGACAAGATCGTCGATGGCAAAGTGCATGCCGACCAAGGCATCATAGCCGGATGCTCGGGCGGAACCTACGACAACCTTGCCGAGGCAGCAGCCATTCTCAAGGGCAAGAGCATAGGCAACGACTACTTCACGGCATCGGCCTACCCGCAGTCAACGCCAGTTTCGATGGCAGTAACGCGCGAAGGCATCACGGCCGACCTCATTGAGGCTGGCGTAGTGATGAAGCCAGCATTCTGCGGACCGTGTTTCGGAGCCGGCGACGTGCCTTCAAACAACGGCCTGAGCATACGCCACACAACGCGAAACTTCCCCAACCGCGAAGGATCGAAGCCCGGACAGGGACAGCTCTCGCTCGTGGCCCTTATGGATGCACGGTCTATCGCCGCCACAGCGGCTAACGGAGGAGTGATCACAGCAGCCACCGACGTGGAATATGAAAACACTCACAAGCCCTACATCTACGACGACAAGATTTACAAGTGCCGCGTGTACAACGGCTTCGGACGTGCCGACGAGAGCGTGGCTCTGCGCTACGGCCCCAACATTAAAGACTGGCCCGTGATGCACCCCATGCAAGACAACATGCTCGTTGAGCTTGCAGCCGTGATACACGACCCCGTGACCACCACCGACGAACTCATTCCTTCGGGCGAAACCAGTTCTTACCGGTCCAACCCATTGAAGCTCTCCGAGTTTGCACTGTCGCGCCGCGTGCCCGAATATGTGGGTCTGAGCAAGCGCATACAGCAGCAGGACAACGATCGCCGCGAGGGCAACTGCCCGGCACACATAGCCGAGGCACTGGCCAAGGTGGGCGCGAAGGCCGACGACACAAGCTTCGGTTCGTGCGTGTTTGCCAACCGTCCCGGCGACGGATCGGCACGCGAGCAGGCAGCATCGTGCCAGAAAGTGCTCGGCGGCGATGCCAACATCTGCTACGAGTATGCCACCAAACGCTACCGCTCCAACTGCATCAACTGGGGCATAGTGCCGTTCACCATTGCCAAGGACACTGAGTTCGGCTACGAACCGGGCGACATGGTTTACATTGAAGGACTGCGCGAGGCCATTCTCTCGGGCAAGGAGGAAATCGATGCCAAGGTGATTGCCAAGGACGGAGTGCACGATTTGCACCTCTACTTCCAGAACCTCACCGCCGACGAACGGCAGATACTCGCCGACGGATGCCTCATGAACTATTACAAGAACAAGAAACATTAAAATATCGACTACTATGACACAGAAAATCCAAATGACCACTCCGCTCGTGGAGATGGATGGTGACGAGATGACCCGCATTTTGTGGAAGATGATAAAAGACGAACTCATCCTTCCGTTTGTCGATCTCAAGACCGAATACTACGACCTCGGACTCGTGAAACGCGACGAGACCGCCGACCAGATAACACGCGATGCCGCCGAAGCCACCAAGCGTTTGGGCGTGGCAGTGAAGTGCGCCACCATAACACCAAACCTCCAGCGCATGGACGAGTATCATCTGCACGAGATGTGGAAGAGCCCCAACGGCACCATACGATCAATTCTCGACGGCACAGTGTTCCGCACTCCCATCACCATTCCGAGCATACATCCTGCAGTGAGAAACTGGGAGAAGCCCATAACCATAGCACGCCACGCCTACGGCGACGTGTACAAGAGCGTTGAGATACGCGCCGACGAGCCGGGAGTGGCCAAGCTCGTGTTCGACGGCGAGAGCGGAAAACACGAAGAAGTAGTGGTGCACACATTCAAAGGCGCAGGCGTGTTGCAGGCCATGCACAACACCGACAAGAGCATACGGTCGTTTGCCCACTCGTGCTTCAAGTTCGCATTGGACACCAACCAGAGCGTGTGGTTCTCTACGAAAGACACCATCTCGAAGAAATACGACGCACAGTTCAAGATAATATTCTACGAGGTGTTCGAGGAATACAAGGACGAATTCGAGAAGCGCGGCCTCGAGTTCTTCTACACACTCATCGACGATGCCGTGGCACGCGTAATCCGTTCGAAGGGCGGCTTTATATGGGCGTGCAAGAACTACGACGGCGACGTGATGTCAGACATGGTTTCCACGGCCTTCGGTTCGCTTGCCATGATGACATCGGTGCTCGTGTCGCCCGACGGCAACTACGAGTATGAGGCTGCACACGGCACCGTGACGCGCCACTACTACAAGTATCTCAAGGGCGAGGAAACGTCTACCAACCCCATGGCAACAATCTTCGCATGGACGGGCGCACTGCGCAAGCGCGGCGAACTCGACGGCATCGCAGCCCTCTCCGACTTTGCCGACAAGCTCGAGGCTGCTTGCTTCGACACCCTCAACGAGGGCATCGCCACGAAAGACCTCGTTAATCTCATGGAAGGCGTGAGCCCCAAGGCCGTAAACTCGGCCGGCTTCATAGCCGCAATACGCGAGCGTCTGGAGAAAAAACTGGCCTGACACGGCCTTTGAATACCGACTTTCATCAACGGGAGAACACCTCGTAGGCCGCAAGGCACACGGGGTTTTCTCCCGTTTTTTGTGCCCGCAAAACGGCCGAGAATGCCCACAAAACCCACCGACAATACTTCGATGCGCTTTGTGGGCATTCTCGCCGTATCACACCAAGTCGTTATAAAAGAAAGGGTTATACGATTTCGCGTTTCAAAATCGGCTTCATAAAACATGTTTCAAGCACAAAAACGACTGAAAACAAGGCTTACTTGCAGCACCGACAAGACTTCGCCGCACTGAAAACAAGACCACTTTGCCCATAAAACAAGGCTTGCTTGCACCCGACCGTGCGTGAAAAGCACAAAAAAGCGCGGCATTCATGCCATTTCAGTGTGCAGGAATGCCGCGCAAATTTCTATTTCACGGTTTTCCGAGGTCAAAACTTTTTACCGTCCGACGGGCATCCGCGCCATGTGAAAGGGGAGTCTGCGGATGCGTAATTGGCGTGCCGCGCTGTTACAGTTGGAGCATGCCGCGCTGTCGGATGTCGGCAGATGAGGAACCCACCATGATGTCGAACTCGCCCGACTCAACCACGCGTTTCATGTCGGCATTTATGAGCGACAGTTCGTCGAAGCCGAGAACAAACTCCACCTTCTTCGACTCACCAGCTTTGAGGTTCACTTTCTCGAAGGCACGCAGCTGCATTTGCGGCTGCACCACCGATGCTGCACGGTCGTGCACATAAAGCTGCACCACCTCGTCGCCGTCGCGCTTGCCGGTATTTGTCACCGTCAGCGTAACCTTGGCAAGCGGTTGGCTGGCAGCCATGAGCAGTCCGTTGTCCGACGACAACAGAGTCTTTCCGGTCAGAGACGCAGCCGGAGCGGGTTGGTTGGCATCGGCTGAGGCATCAGATTCAGCCGCAATCTTCTCGATTTTCATGCCGGAATAGCTGAAAGTGGTGTAAGACAGTCCGTAGCCGAAGGGATAGAGCGGAGCCGAAGTGCCGTCCATATAGTCGCGTTGCTTGCCCAGACTGTAATAAACAGGCAGTTGTCCCTCGCTGCGAGGGATGCTCACCGGAAGTCGTCCCGACGGGTTGGCGTCGCCGAAGATCAGCGATGCCACGGCTTTGCCGCCCTGTTCGCCGGGATACCATGCCGTGAGCAGTGCGTCGGCCTTTTCTGCTGCCTGGTTCATAAGCATCGTTCGGCCCTGGATGTAGACCACCACGAGCGGTTTGCCCGTCTTCTTTGTGGCAGCGGCAACCGCCGATATGAGTTCTTCCTGCTTGCCGAGCAGCGTGAGCGAAGACCGGTCGAAGCCCTCGCCACAGTCCATGTCGAGCACTTCCTTCGATGCTATTGCCGCGCCGGTGGATATGTATTTCGTGCGGAAATCGCGTGCGCTCGATCCACCCACCACGAGCACCACCGCATCGGCGTCTTCGGCGGCACGCACGGCAGACGCGATGTCGGCCGAAGCAGTGTCGCGCACGGCGCAACCTTTGGCATAAACCACCTCGGTGTGCTTGTCCACGGCGGCCTTTATGCCGTCGCACACGGTGACGATAGCCTCGCGTGCCTGCGGAGCCGTGTAGTCGCCGAGCTGGTTGTAGGGCGTGTCGGCGTTGGGACCGATTACCGCTATGCGGCGAAGATTTTTAGACAGCGGCAGAACTCCGTTGTCGTTTTTCAGCAACACGGTGCCCTCCTCGGCCACTTTTTCGGCTATTGCCCGGTGAGCCTCCGAACGACAGGTGAGCTTTGCGGTCTTCGGATCGACGTAAGGGTTCTCGAACAGACCCTGACGGAACTTCATTCTGAGCACATTGGCCACTGCGCGGTCGAGGTCGGACATATTTACTGCGCCACGGTCAAGCTCCTTCTTCAGGTTGTTGCCGTAGGCATCGCCGCCGAGATCCATGTCAAGTCCGGCCGCAAGTGCAAGCGATGCGGCACTGGCCGTGTCTTTGGCCGCGCCCAATTGAGCTATCATTTCGATTGAGTAGAGGTCGCTGTAGGTAAAACCCTTGAACCCCCATTCGCCCCGAAGGATGTCGGTGAGCAGCCTATGGTTTGACGTGCACGGCACGCCATCCACATGGTTGTAGGATGTCATCACCGTAGCCGCGCCGCCCTTCACCGCATATTCAAACGGCAGGAGCAGTTCCGACCGCAGCGTGCGTTCGCCCACGCGCACCGTTCCGCCGTTGTGTCCGCCCTCGGGCACGCCGTAGGCGGCGAGATGTTTCAGTGTGCCGTACACGTGTTGGCCGTCGCTCACGCAGCCCTGCATGCCCTGCACCACCGACGTTCCGAGCACGGCTGCGAGCCAGGGGTCTTCGCCATAGCCCTCTTCCATGCGCGACCAACGCGGCTCGCGGGCCACGTCGAGCACCGGACCGTAGCCCACGTTGCCGCCCTGCGATCGCACTTCGGTGCCCATGGCATCGCCCATGGCCTGCATCAGGTCGGGGTTCCATGTGCTGGCACAGCACAGTCCGGTGGGATAAACGGTGGTTCCGATGGCCATGTGGCCGTGCGGCGTTTCCTCGGCGAAGAGTATTGGAATGCCGAGGCGTGTATTTTCAACCGCATACTTCTGCAAGGCGTTGAGCGCCTTGGCCGCCAGTTCGGGATAGAGTCCGGTTTCCAGGGTCTTGCGCGTCCACGGGTCGGCGCGCAGCACGGCCCAGAACGACCCTATCGGAGCCTCCGACATCATCTTCTTGAACGTCTCCGACGCCTCGACGGTCTTGTCGCCCGTCTTTACATACATCTCCCATCCGAGCGGGCAACGCAGTTGCGCTATCTTTTCCTCAACGGTCATGCGCGACAGAAGGTCGGCCACGCGTTCCTCAACGGGGCGCGATGCCTGGCGATATACCGGTGTTGCGCTTGCGGCGGCGGTTTTCTTAGCCTTGTTGTCCTTTGCCTGTGATGGTGAAGCCGTGAGTGTTGCGGCAAGCATCATGGCAAAGATTCCGTATTTTGTGTATTGCATTTCTTTACAGTCAGCTTTATGGTGGGTTCTATAAATTGGCTTTGTCGGATTGCGAGGCTGTTTTCGAGGACAATTTGTCTGCGAGTGAAGGAGTATAGCGGGCTATACGACTGAACGAGCAGACGGATTGGACCGAAAAGAGACCGCAAGATGACAAAACGCAACCCGTTATTTTAATTCTTGTTTTGCGGTGGGAATTTATAGAACCCACCATATTTCTTTTACTTATTGAACTTGAATGCCAGCGGCTCGGCCTTTATGCCTGCGGGTATCTTCACCGTAACGCGGTCGCCACTAACGGTGTATTTCACCGTCTTTCCGGTGTTGAGCAGCGTGAGTTTTCCCTTCGGCCGGTTCACAGTCCACGTCACCGTGGCCGGAAGCTGCTCATTGTCGGCAATGGCATACACCGCATACATGGTCTTGCCGTTCTTCGATGCGGTGAACCATACCTTGCCGTCGTTGTAGTGGGGAGTGGTGACAGTGTTGTAGATGGCCTCGCCGTTGCGGTCGAGCCACTTGCCTATGGCGAGCAGAATGGTCTGCACCTCGGGCTGAATGGTACCCTCGGGCGTGGGACCTACGCCCAAAGCCAGGCATCCGCCCTTAGCCACTATTTCAGAAAGAGTGCCCACCACCTTTGCAGGCGACTTGAACTTGGCTCCGGGAATGTAGCCCCATGCGTGGCTGAGCGTGATGCAGCTTTCCCACGGGATGTTGAGTTGCTGCTGCGGAATGCCCTGCTCCGGAGTCTGGTAGTTCTCGTTGCGTCCGCGAATGGTGCGGTCAACGCTTATGAGTCCGGGGTTGCGTTTGCGCGCTTCAACAAGCATCGAGTCAAGACCCACCTGCTCGCCGGTTATCCATCCGCCGTCGAGCCACAGAATGTCGAGCTTGCCATAGTCGGTGGTAAGTTCAGAAAGCTGGTTCTGAGTGTACTTGACGTAGTTCTGCCACCAGTCGGGATGCAGATCGGGGTTGTAGTTTATGCCCCGGCGCGGTGTTGCGTAATAGGGATTCCAGAACCACTTGGAGTGCCAGTCGGGCTTCGAGAAATAGCAACCTATCATAAATCCCTGCTTGCGGTAGGCATCAAACACCTCCTTGGCCACGTTCTTGCGCGGGTTGTTGGCAAACGGTCCGTGGGCTATCGAGAAGTCGGTGTATTTAGAGTCGAACATACAGAAGCCGTCGTGATGCTTTGTGGTGAATATCATATATTTCATTCCGGCCTTCTTCATCACGTCGGCCCAAATTGAGGGGTCAAACTTTACAGGATTGAGCGAGTCTTTCTGGCTCCAATACCATTGCTTGTCTTTTTCGTAGTCGTCATAGCGTTCGCGGCGAATCCAGTCTTCCGAACATATCGACCACGACTCCACCGTGCCCACCTGACTGTAAAGTCCCCAGTGCATGAGCACTCCGAACTTCTGGTCTTGCCAGTGTTTAAGGTTCTGCAACACCTGCGGGTCGTCGGGCCACACATAGTCTTTTGCTTCCGACTGTTCGTGCACGAAGCTCTGATCGCTCTTTTCCTGGGCATTGACAACCATCGACGAGGCGGCAAGGGCAATGCCGACAGCCATTAGATTTAAGTTTTTCATATAGTCTGTTGTTTTGTTTAGAATATTCCGTATATGCAGATTTGGCGTAAAGTTAGCATTTTTTGCCGAAAAGGCCAAACTTATGCCAAAAGAAAGGCTTTGTTGCCTGCCACAGCACAAGACCTCCGACGACATTTCGGACACTGAAAAAAACAAAAACGGCAAAGGCCGGAAACGTGCGCCAATGCACTGTTTCCGGCCTTCGCCCTTGCGCCGGTTCATGTCCGGCAGAATACTGTCAAACCAGCGTTTTGAACGTGGCCGTGCCGCCGTTGCTGCCGCCCGACACGCGCACCACAAGCACGCCCTTGCCCTGAACGGCCACCTTGCCCGACGAGGCAGCGGCCACCTTGCTGGCAATGAGCCGTCCGGCGATGTCGAACACCTCTATGCGGCTGCCCGGCGAAACGTTGTCGTAGCCCACAAAACCGTTGCCGCCGCGCACCGAAATGGCCGATGTCTTCAAGCTGCCTATGCCAGTCACGGCATTGGCATCGAGCACATAAGCCTCCAGTTTGCGCACTTCCACACTGCCATCTGCAAAAGCCGTGGCCTTGATGCCGTCGGCATTGGTGGGGAATATGCGCACCGATGCAGCGTAGATGTCGTTTACAAAGATGTCGATGAACGAATGGTCAACATACACGGTGAGCTTAGCCGTGTGTCCCTTTACGAATGCCGTGGGCAGAACGGTTTCATAGATTCCGCCGAATGCACCGTCCTGCACTATGCGGTCGTAGCCGTTCATGTCGAGACGCACCGTCTTGCCCGACGGCGAACAGGTTATCTTCACCTGCTTGTCGCCCGTTCCTAACACGGTGAAGCCGAAGTCGTCGTCGCCCACGGTGAACTCGCCCGAGATTTCAAGTGCGCGTCCCTCAGCCGGCGAGAGGCTCTGGCTGCCCGTGAGGGTGAAGCCGTCGCGGCAGTAGGCAGTCTGTGTGCGCATAGTTTTCAAGCCTTCGTAGGGTTTCTGCACGAGCGTGCCGTCGGAGGCAAGACTTATCTCGCGCGGCAGACTGTAGGCATGGGCATAGCCCAAACGATAGGTGTCGGCCATGCCGAGCTTGTCGGGCACAACGCCGAGCATGAGTGTCTTGCCGTCTTTATTGAATATCGTGGGCGAGAGCATTCCGTAGCCTTGCTTCGAGAAGCCGTCCATTTCGACGGTGAGCGGAGCCGGACTGTCGGCCTTGAACGTGCCGTCGTCGGCTATCGTGCCCACCCAGTAGAGCGTGCGCACGCCGTTGTCGGTGCTCAGCGGAGTGCAGGTAAACATCCACTTGTCGCCAAACTGCGTCACGTTGGGCATTTCCCAGAACGATCCGTCGCGTCCCGCGCTCTGTCCCTTGAAGAATATCGAACCGTCGTTGCTCCATGTTCCAGTCGCAGTGTCGTAGCGGTGAAGCGTGGCCACGCCCACTCCGTCCTTTGCCGATCCCACTATCATGTAGTGTTTGCCGTTGCTCTTGAACACGAAGCAGTCGCGGAAATCGTCGCTCAAGCCGTCGGGACGGCCGTTTATCACCGGGTTGTTGCTCGATTTCGACCACGAAACGAGGTCGTCGGCATCGGGTGTGGCCTGCGAAATCATGGCCCTTGCATAGTCAACACCCGTATAGAACAGATTGGGCTTGCCTCCCGTGAGTTCGTCGTCGGTATAAACGCAGCCCGACCAGCATCCCTTCATGTCATACCAAGAGCTTTCGTCGTCGCCCGGGGTTATGGCCATGGGCAGCTCCTCCCACTTGTAGAGGTTGTCGCTCACGATGTGTCCCCAGTTCATGTGGGAGAGATAGAGGCCGTTGGGGTTTTTCTGGAAGAACAGATGCAGCTTTCCGCCATACCACACCGCGCCGTGGGTTTCGTTGGTCCAGCACGCCGTCGGCATGCCGTGGAACGCCGGACGGCAGATGTCGTCGGCATAACGCTCGGGCGAATAGGTGAGCACGGGCTTCACATCGGTAGTCTCGGCAACAATATCATCGCGCACTCCGTCGTAGACGGCGATGTCGTCGATGGCTCCGTTGAAGGTGTTGAGGTAGCACACGTCGCTCTTCACGTCGGTGTACGACTTGCCTATGTAGAAGCCTGTGGCCGTGCAGTCGATTGTGGCAGCCGACTTCGACGAACCCACCTCTACGCCGTTGTTGTAGAGTGTCACCTTTTTCTTTGTGCCGTCAAACACTGCCACGAGGTGATTCCACTCATAACGGTTGAGCTTTGCAGAGGATTTCACCTTGATTTGGAAACCCGAACTGAAGCAGGTGAACATGCAGGTGCCGCGCGAACCGAGCTGGAACGAGAATCCTTTTCCCGATGCATAGTCGCTCGCTGCGGCGAGATAGTCGATGCAGTTCTTTGTGAGTTTCTCGGTGTTCTGCTGATATTGGTTGGTGCCCGAGTTCTGGTTGAACTCGTATGTGCCCAGACCTATGCACAGCACACGTCCCTTGCAGGCGTCGGTGGGCAGGAATTCTATTATTCCGCCGCAGCAATAGTCGGTCACATGGCCCCATGTTGAGAGCACGGTAGATGTTGTCTTCTTCTCGAAAGCATCCACCACGTTCTGCCCGTCGGCCGTGCCGAAGCCGTAAGAATTGAGGTCCCACATGCAGTTATGGTCTTCGCGGAAGCCCGGACCTTCTAGCGGGAACGATTCATGGTCGTACATATCCACGGGATCGTTGGCCGGAAGCACCTCCAGTCCTGCGAAGGCTGCGTGCGAGCGGTGGTCGTATTGCGGGTCGCAGTTGCTGCCAATCACGGCGTTGGTGGTCCAGATGTCGGTGCCTTCGCTGCCCTCTCCGTCGCCGAAGAGGTGCGGCCCGTACTGGTCGGGGATGCGCCCGAGAGCCGTAATGAGCTGCGTTGCGTGTTTGGTAAGGAATATGTTGCCGCCAGTGTTTAGGTAGTTGGTGAGGTTGGAAATCACATTCGAGGCGGTAATGGCTGCCGGAAGGTGGTCAACACCCTGCCCTATGCCCACGCGGTCGATCTGAATCCAAAGCGCGGTGTACTCCTTTGGCGACAGAGTGGTGAGTGTTGACGGTGTGAACACCGTACCGTTGTCGCCGTAGGTGTTCCTGAACCATGTAAGAGCGGCAGCCTCGTCGTCGTCGAGGTCGGCCTCTTTGTCTGATGGCAACAACATTGCCACCTTCGTACTTTGCTGTTGCGTGGCAACAGTGTTGTCGTCGTCGATGCGCAGGTTGCCCGCCATCGTGGTAAACCACTCGCCGTTTTCGTCGAGCCTCATCATCGGCCACGACTCCGGAGCCACCCACAACGAGAAGGTGAGCTGGCTCTTGCCGTTGAGTTTAGAGGCATCGATGGTGGTCTTGGCGAATGATGAATAGCCGTCAAGACGCCATGCCTTGCCTCGTGCCCCGTCGATGCTGACGGGTGCGAGCGCGCTGTTCACCGTGAACTTTGTGCCGCTCACTGTCTCGCAGCCTTGCCCGTCGGCGGTTATCTCCATGGGAAAGTTTATCAATTGTGCGCCCGCCGTTGCCGGTGCAAGTGCGGCCAACGCTGCGAGCAAAGTGTTACTGAAATTTTTCATGATGCTTGTTTTGGGTTTGTACGGCCGTTGCGGGCCGTGCGTATTGTAGCGGGCCATGCCCGCCGAAAGCGTTGCAATAAAAAGAGGAAGCCTCTCTGCGCCCGTAAAGAAAGAAACGCAGAGAGCTTCCTTTTTATTGTTTTTCGGTTATGCAATATTTCAATAGTCGCTCTCTGCCGCGAGATAGTCGATGCAGTTCTTGGTGAGCTTCTCGGTGTTCTGCTGATATTGGTTGGTGCCCGAGTTCTGGTTGAACTCATAGGCGCTCAGTCCGATGCACAGCACACGTCCCTTGCAGGCGTCGGTGGGCAGGAATTCGATTATTCCGCCGCAGCAGTAGTCGGTCACATGGCCCCAGGTTGAGAGCACAGAAGATGTTGTTTTCTTCTCGAAAGCGTCCACAACGTTCTGTCCGTCGGCCGTGCCGAAACCATAAGAGTTGAGATCCCACATGCAGTTGTGGTCTTCGCGGAAGCCCGGACCTTCGAGCGGGAACGACTCATGGTCGTACATATCAACGGGATCGTTGGCCGGAAGCACCTCCAGTCCTGCGAAGGCTGCGTGCGAACGGTGGTCGTATTTCGGGTCGCAGTTGCTGCCAATCACGGCGTTGGTGGTCCAGATGTCGGAGCCTTCACCACCCTCTCCGTCGCCGAAGAGGTGCGGGCCATACTGGTCGGGGATGCGTCCGAGAGCCGTGATGAGCTGAGTTGCATGCTTGGTGAGGAAGATGTTGCCGCCCGTGTTGAGGTAGTTGGTGAGGTTGGCAATAACCTTCGAGTCGATAATTCCGGCCGGAAGATGGTCAACACCCATACCTATGCCCACGCGGTCAATCTGAATCCAAAGCGCGGTGTATTCACTGGGCGACAGCGTAGTGAGCGTTGCCGGGGTGAACACCTTGCCGCTTTCGCCGTAGGTGGTTCTGAACCAAGCCACTGCGGCAGCCTCATCGTCGTCGAGGTCGGCCTCGTTGTCAGAGGGAAGCAGCATTGCCACCTTCGAACCTTGCAGTTGTGTGGCAAACGATTCGCCCTCGGATATGCGTCCGTCGGAGTACACCATCTTCACGGTGTAGATGAGTTGCTGGTTGGCGGGCTGCCTTTTGGCCACATAAGAGTCAACCACGCCGAGGCCTGTCATAAGGTCGTTGTTGCGGTAGATGTTCACGCCGCTCTGCCCTTCGGCAGTGGGAAGCGTCCAGTTGAGCGTCACGGTGCGTCCCTCAACGCTACCCGTGAAGTTGCTTACCTTTGCGCTCTGCGCTGCCTCGGGAATGTCAACATCGGAGCACGAAGCCAGACATCCGGCCGCCAAAGCAGCCGTAGCAGCGAATAATATGCTGAATATGTTTCTTTTCATTGCTTTAATGATTTTTCGTTGTGTTCTTTATTTGTACAAACCGTTGGAGTTGTTCACCTCGTCGTAAGGCACCGGCAGATACAGTTCATCGTCGCTTATCGAGTTGCCTGCATAGTAGCTGTGATATTTCTCCTCGCTCTTCATGTAGGCGTTAACCGTTTGCACGGCGGTGTTCCAACGCAGAAGGTCAAACCATCGGTTGCCCTCCATTGCGAGTTCGAGGCGGCGTTCCATGCGCAGAGCCTTGCGGGCATACTCCTGAGTCCACCCGTTCGACGGATAAAGACCCACCTTGTAGTTGGCGTTGAACGGGTCGAGGTCTTGCGGAGTGTAGTTGCCGTCGATCGATCGGGCAGCCTTCTGGCGCACCGAGTTGATGAGAGTGCGGGCCTCGTCGAGCTGCTTGTTCTGCTCGATGAGTGATTCTGCCTTCAGAAGCACGATGTCGGCGTAGCGTATGAGGCAGAAGTTGAGAGCCGATGCGCCCCAGGGGAAGCCC
Source organism: Lachnospiraceae bacterium (assembly GCA_963654815.1). Lineage (GTDB taxonomy): Bacteria > Bacteroidota > Bacteroidia > Bacteroidales > Bacteroidaceae > Prevotella. The sequence continues at coordinate 22,118 of CAVKCP010000029.1, forward strand.
TGCACCATGTCTGACGACGACGGGTCGATGAGTCCCTTCTTGCCAGAATACTCTCCGTATATGTCGTAGGCGCGGCACCATTTCTCGTTGTAGGTGTGTCCGCGGAACGGCATTCCGAGGCGGCCCACCGTGAAGTCGAGTCGCGGATCGACGTTGCCCTCGTAGTTGTTCTCGCCGCTCGTGGTGGTCTTCACATAGTGTTCAGAACCATCGAGATAGGGCAGACCGTTGTCGTCGGTGGCGAAAGCATCGACAAGGTTCTGGCTACCAAGGAAGAAATCGTCGCCGGTGCCGAAGAGAGATCCCTCAGAATAGGTGGTGTTGAGCAGGTTCGACCAGTTTATGTGGGCGTTGTTGTTGGCCGTAGAGAACTGTATGGCCATTATCGACTCCTTCTTGTTGTTGAATTCTATCTTCGAGAGGTCGCCGAAGTTGTCATACAGGGCATACTTGCCGCTGCCTATAACGATGTCGGCATATTTCTCGACGTCGGCCCAGTCAGACGTGAATGCGCACACCTTTGCCATGAGCGCGGCGGCCACATAGCGGTTGTAGCGTCCCACCTGCTCCTGTGTTTCGGGCAGGGCTGCATAGGCATCGGCTATGTCTTGCTTTATGAAACCGAACACCTGATCGCGCGAATACTCGTCGGCACGCTTGCCGTTGGGGTCTTCGTTCTCGGTGAAATAGGGTATCTGCTTGAATATGCGTATAAGGTCGAAGTAGAAATATGCACGCAGAAGTTTCAGTTCGCCCATGAGCACGTCTTTCTGCGACACGCTGCTGTTCTCAATGGCATTCATTGCCTTGTGCACACGCGAAATGGCGTAGTAGTTGTTGCGCCACTTGTCGAGGGCCACGGCATTGTCGCTTGTCACGTTAGACACCTCGAGTTGGTGAATGTACTGTTCCATGGTTATGTCGCCGCCGCCCTTGAGCGCGTCGTCGGAACGCACGTCGAACACCCAGTTGGTGATTGGTCCGGCAAACGACTCGTTGTTGCCGAA